>DATELP010000230.1:0-51738 GCA_035276425.1 Pyrinomonadaceae bacterium | reverse complement strand
CGAGCTGCGACGAAACCCGGTGCTCTAAAAATCTCTGAGAGCGGCTTCTAACTGGTTGACAACTGCCTCACTCTCTATCAGCCGAACCTCGTCGCTTTACGATCACGGACAGGCGCAGTCACCGTTGATGCGCGAGAGCAGGTATCTGTGCGGAAAAGTATGCAGGAGTGTTTGGAAACGCGTCAAGGGCAATTTTATGAAAAATTTCGGTCGAATTGCCCGTTTTGGCGCTTTGCCTTACTATTCCCTGCTTCCTCTTTACGAGATCCATTGGAAAGGCTGGGCATAAATGGCAGAACGCATCCCTATCACTGTGGCTAATGGCGACGGCATCGGGCCTGAGATCATGGCCGCTACCCTCCGCATTCTGGAGGCCGCCGAGGCGCCGCTGGACATCGAAACCATAGACATCGGCGAGAAAGTCTACCTCGCGGGAAACTCCTCCGGCATCGAGCCGAGCTCGTGGGAATCACTGCGACGCACCAAAGTCTTCCTCAAGGCGCCCATCACCACGCCGCAAGGCGGTGGTTATAAGAGCCTAAACGTAACAGTGCGCAAGGTGCTCGGTCTGTACGCCAACGTGCGGCCCTGTGTTGCCTACCATCCTTTCATCGAAACAAAACACCCGAACATGGATGTGGTCATCGTTCGCGAGAACGAGGAAGACCTCTACGCGGGAATCGAGCACCGGCAGACGAACCAGGTTGTGCAGTGTTTGAAACTAATCTCGCGTCCCGGCTCGGAGAAAATCATTCGTTACGCTTTTGAATACGCGAGGCGAAACAATCGTAAGAAAGTAACGTGCTTTACCAAAGACAACATCATGAAGCTGACCGATGGTCTGTTTCATAAGATCTTTGACGAAATCGCCGCCGAGTACTCCGATCTAGAAAACGAGCATTGGATCGTCGATATCGGCGCCGCGAAACTGGCCGACACGCCCGAGGCTTTCGATGTGGTCGTGATGCCGAATCTTTACGGCGACGTTCTTTCGGACGTTGCGGCGCAGATTGCCGGTTCGGTTGGTTTAGCTGGTTCGGCGAATATCGGCGAGCACGTTTCGATGTTTGAAGCGATTCACGGTTCGGCGCCGCGGCGCGCGGGACAGAATCTCGCGAACCCGTCGGGATTGTTGCTGGGCGCGGTGATGATGCTCGTACACGTCGGTTTGACTGACCACGCGGAACGAGTTCACAACGCGTGGCTGCGCACGATTGAAGACGGGATTCACACGTACGACATTTACGACGAGAGCGTCAGTAAGGAAAAAGTCGGCACGAAGGAGTTTGCCGAGGCCGTGGTCCAGCGATTGGGCCAGACGCCGCAGATTCTGAAGGCGCGAAAGTACAAGCAGGCTGATGAAGCTGCGTCCGCGGCGAGTGCCGGTTCGAGTACATCGGCGCCGGAGAAGGAACTGGTCGGGGTCGACGTGTTTCTTGATTGGACCAAGGGCAGCGCGAACGATCTCGGCGATAGTTTGAGCCGTTTGAATGGCGATGGTTTGAAGTTGACGATGATCAGCAATCGCGGCGTGAAGGTTTGGCCGGGTGGTCACACGGAGACGTTTTGTTCGGATCACTGGCGTTGCCGGTTCCGGCCTGAGTCCGAGGACGCGAAGGTTTCGCACGCGCAGATCATTTCGTTGCTCGGGCGCGTCGCGGGCGACGGGTTCGATTTTATTAAGACAGAAGGACTTTACACTTTCGACGGGCAGCGTGGGTTTTCGCTGGACCAGGGCGAGTAGGACGGAGACATGACGGAAATAAATCAGGATAACAAGCCATTAATAGCAGTGATCATGGGTAGCCAGTCTGACTGGGATGTGATGAAACATGCCGGTGAGACTTTGGCGCAGTTTGGCGTGGCCCACGAGAGCCGCGTGATTTCAGCGCACCGGTCGCCGTCGCTGGCGGCGGAGTTTGGTTCGTCCGCTGAAAAGAACGGTTTGGAAGTGATCATCGCTGCCGCCGGCGGCGCTGCGCACCTCGCGGGCGTGCTCGCGGCCCACACGACGCTGCCTGTTCTGGGCGTTCCGATGAAAAGCGATGCTTTGAACGGTCTCGACTCGTTGCTCGCGACGGTCCAAATGCCCGGCGGAATCCCCGTCGGCACGCTTGCCATCGGCAAACCCGGCGCGATTAACGCCGCTTTGCTGGCCGTGGCGATTCTCGCGAATAGCCGTCCGGAGTTGAGGCAAAAGTTACATGAATTCCGCGAATCTCAAGAGGCGAAGATCCGGGCCACTAAACTTACGTGAAATCCGGCGATGATTTGATAAGCTATGTCCGTCTAGTCCGGGTTCTTCCTCGTACTACTTGCCATGATCGGTCAGACGGTTTCCCATTATCGAATCCTCGAAAAACTTGGCGAAGGCGGCATGGGCGTCGTCTACCTGGCTGAGGACCAGCACCTTGCCCGCCGCGTCGCAATCAAATTTCTAACCTCGACCGATCATCACTACCGCGCGCGTTTCATTCGGGAAGCGCGCGCGGTTTCCGCACTCACGCACCAAAACATCGCGATCGTTCACGACTACGGCGAGACCTCTACGGGCCAGCCTTTCCTGGTGATGGAGTTTGTGAAAGGCAAGTCGTTGAGCCAACTGCTCGAAGAAGGGTTAACGCTGCGACGCTCCGTTGAAATCGTGTCGTCGATCGCTGAGGCGATTGCCGAAGCGCACCATCACGGCATCGTTCACCGCGACATCAAGCCGTCGAACATTCTCGTCAACGAGCGCGGCGTGGTGAAAGTGCTCGACTTCGGATTGGTGAAACACTTGTTTGAACCGCCGTCGAGTGAAGTCGATCTCGACGCGCAAACGATCTATTCAACCCAAACTCGCAGCGACGTGATCGTCGGCACACCGCTTTACCTGTCGCCCGAACAAGCAACCGGCAAACAGATCGACGGACGCAGCGACATCTTCGCGCTCGGCGCGTTGTTGTATGAGTGTTTGACCGGACGCTCGGCGTTTTCCGGCGCGAGCGTGCTGGAGATCGGCGCACAGATCATTCACATCACGCCGCCGCCGCCGTCGAAGCTCAATCCGCAAATCACGCCGGCGCTCGATCGCATCACGATGAAAGCGCTGCAAAAGAAGGTCGAAGACCGGTATCAGTCGGCCGACGACCTGCTGATGGAGTTGCGCGCGGCGATGGTGAATTTGGGCGGCAACGGCGTGCCCGTGAGTAGCAAGGGCAACAAACCCACAACGGGTGACGCGAACCGCGCCACGAGTGCGTTGGCAACGCTCACGCTGCAACTTCGCCGGCAGCGTTTTTCGCTCGCCTCGTTCATCCTGACGATCGTGGCGAGTGGTCTCGCGATTTGGGCCGTCATTCACTTCTGGCCGCGTAGTTACTACCAACCCTCGCCCGCGGCTAAGCAGTGGTACGACATCGGTACTGACGCCCTTCGCAACGGCGCGTTTCACCAGGCCAGCAAAGCGCTCCAGCAAGCAATCCAGATCGACGGCAACTACGCGCTCGCACGCGCGCGCCTGGCCCAGGCGTGGACCGAACTCGACTACATCGACAACGCCAAAGACGAATTGCTCGCCATCCAGAGTCTGACGCGCAACGGCATGGCGATCACTGACAAAGACGCGCTTTACCTCGACGCGATCACGGCGATGGCCACACGTGATTTTCGCGAAGCGGTGAAGGCTTACAGCGCGATCGCCGAGATGTCGCCCAACGAAAGCCAGGTTTACGTTGACCTCGGTTACGCCTACGAAAACGACGGCAAACCCGATCAGGCGTTACAGAGTTACACGAAAGCGATCTCGCTAAATGACGGCCAGTATGCAACGCCGTATTTGCGTGCGGGTGTTGTCTACTACCGCAAACAGGAAAACGACAACGCCCTAAAAATGTATGACAAGGCGGAGCAGTTGTATCGCGCCGCCAGCAACAACGAGGGCGTGAACGAGGTGATGCGGCGGCGTGGCGTGCTCTTTCGCCGGGTTGGACGTTACGACGAGGCGCAGGCTCAGTTTCAGCAATGTCTCGAGGCCGCACGTGCGCTGGGTCTCGAAGCGCAACAAATCTATGGGCTGATTGATTTGAGTTTTCTGGCGTCGATGCGGGGTCAGGCTGCTGAAGCCGAAAGCTACGCTCAACAGGCAGTCACGATCGCCCAGCAGAAAAACCTGGAAAACCTCGCGGCCGCCGGACTGCTCGAACTCGGCAATTCCTACTCGTCGAAGCAGGATTTCGAAAAAGCCGAACACTACTTCAATCAGGCGATTCAACTGGCGCGCTCGAACAAAGGCCGCTTCGGCGAAGCCCTCGGCATGATGAATCTCGCCGGCATTTACCTCAACACGCTGCGCGTCGATCAAGGTTTGCAACTGGCGCAGCAAGCGCTGAATTTTTTCCAACAGGGAAACTACCCGGCCAGCGTCTCTTTGTGTTTGACCCAAATGACTCGTGGTTATCGCCGGAAGGGTGATTACGAAGGCGCTCTCAAAGCCGCCAACCAGAAACTCGATCTGGCTCGTAAGGATGGCGCTCAACCGGAAATTGCGAACGCGTACAGGGAAATGGCCGCGGTTCTTTTAGACCGTGAGGATCTCCCGGCGGCGCTAAAGCAATATGAACAGGCGTTTGACATCTATCAATCTGTTAACAACCCGCAGCAAGTGGCGTTCAACAAAGCCAATCGGGGAAATATCTTATGGCGTTTAGGCCATTATGATCAGGCAGCGGTGGTTCTCGATGAACTGTCGAAAACCATCAATGAAAAGAGAAGCGCCAACCAGCAACTCGTGCCCACGGTTTTGCTGTATCAGGCTGAACTCCGGCTGAGCCAGCGCAACTTCACGGAGGCGATTGCGCTTAGTACCGAAGCGGTGACAACAGCCGGCACGCAATATCCGGAGATCGCCATCGAAGGACGATCGGTGCTTGGTTTGGCCCAGGCAATGTCAGGAAATGGACGTGAGGGCCTGAAGATGTGCGATGAGGCGGTAAAAATGGCCGCAGCCGCGGGAGACTTTTTGCTCCAATCTCGCGCGTTACTAAATAAGGCGGAAGCCGCGTTGCTCACCAATGACGCGCACACCGCCCTGAACCTCGCCACCGATGCTCAGGCAAGATTTGAAAGCGGCCAGCAGTACGAATCGGAATGGCGAGCTTTGTTGATTGCCTCACGAGCGAGCGAAAAGTTGGGCGATAAGAACAAGGCCCAGGAACTTTTCGGCAACGCAATGAACGTTCGCGCTAAACTGGAACAGCAGTGGGGCGCCGAGGCGTTCAAGCAGTACAGTTCACGGCCTGACGTTCAGGCCATTTACAAGCAGGGTTGATTTACTCCCAAAGAGGTAAGGAGCTCAGAATTATGTTCGACATCAAAAAGATTTCGCTAACGTTTGCCGTAGATCCACCCGACAACGGCGGAGGCACTAAAAAAACTCCCATCTCGGGTTCGGATTCCACCACCAACAAAACAGACAAGCCAATCCCGGTCGATCCTCCTGATAACGGCGGTGGTACCGGCGGCTAAATTCCGCTTAACCAACAATCCGTGAGTACGGAGCGCGGGCGGCTCGCCCGCAGCCTAAGACAGCACCCAGTTTAATTGTTTGCGGGCGAGCGGCCCGCGCTCCGACGATGTTTTCGTGGTCCTCACACCCGGCTACGTGTTACCAGTGTGAGCACGGCCACGAACAACGCGGAACCGATAATCGACCAGATGATCGGATAACTGGTGCCGCCAATGCGGACCGGGAACAGCTCGGGCAGGCCCATCATGCGGGCGATCCACATTCCGAGAAGCGCGCCGATAAAGCCGAGCGCAATCGACACGAGACATCCCCCTCTCGAATAGCCGGCGATTGCCTGTCCGAGCGCTCCACAAATTCCCGCTACCAGCAAAAGTATAAGTGCGTCTAAAAGCGTCATTGCTTACCTCCGATCCATTCCTTTACGACTTCCTTCGGGTCGCGCCGGTTGCCGTCTATCTCGTAATTGAGCCGCCGCATCTCTTCAGTTGAGATCGCGTTGGCCAGTTTCGCCATGACTTCGCGCAACGCCGGCGAGCGTTGAAGTGTGTCCTGCCGCACGAGGTAAACAGCTTCGTACGGCGGGAAGTAATGCCGATCGTCGGCGAGTTGAAACAAGTCCAAAGTCGCGATGCGGCCTTCGGTAGAGTTCCCGGCGATCAGATCAACCTGGCGCGACGACAGTGCAATATACGTCAACGACAAATCCATCTCACGCAGTTCAGCAAATTTTAATCCGTAGGCTTTTGAGAAGCCGGGATAGCCGTCGTCTCGCGACATGAAATCCTGGCCGAAGCCCGCGCGCCACTTGGGCGTGTGTGGCGCGGCATCGGAGATGGTTTTCAGATTAAGTTGGCGAGCGTCTTCGCCGCGAATGAGTATGGCGAAAGTGTTTTCGAAACCGATCGGCGCGCTGAGTTCGACTTTGAATTTGTCCGCGTACTCCTGTTTGGTTTGGTCGTAGACGGCTCGCGGATCGCTGATCGGCGTGTGGTGGAGTATCGCGGTATAACAGGTCCCTGTGTATTCGGGATAAAGATCGAGTGTGCCGCTGACGAGCGCGTCGTGCGGAAGGTTTCCGCCGAGTTCGAAACGGCGTTCGACGGAAACACCGCGCGCCTCGAGCATCTGTGCGACGATCTCGGCGAGAAGGACTGATTCCGTAAAGTCTTTCGACCCGACTACGACTTTATCCGTGTTACTACTGCTTCCGCCACGAAAAGTCAGAACACAGATAACAAGGACGATCACGGCTGCTATCGGCGCCAGCTTGGGCCGGCGTTGCAGCAAGCCAAGCGAGAAATCCGCGATCAACGCGAGTAACGCCGACGACAACGCGCCTGCGAGCAGCAGGTTGTTGTCGTATTGCCGCAAACCGCGAAAGATGTAGACGCCTAAACCTCCGGCGCCGACGGCCGCGGCGATCGTTGTCACGCCAACAGCGATCACGGTCGCGACGCGAATGCCGGTCACGATAACGCCCAGCGCCAGCGGTAGTTCGACCTGTCGCAGCACCTGTCCGTCAGTCATGCCCATCGCGACAGCAGCTTCGCGCACGCTCGGTTCGACGCCGAGTATTCCGGTGATCGTGTTACGAATGATCGGCAGCAGTGAATAGACCACGAGTGCGACGAGCGCGGTGCGCGCGCCGATGCCGCCGATGAATGGTAAAGGGATCAGAAAACCAAATAACGCGAGACTCGGAATCGTCTGCATCACGTTCGCGATACCGAGCACGGGTCCGCGCAAAGCACGGTGACGGGTTAACAAAATTCCAGTGGGAACACCAATCGCAACCGCCACCAGGATCGCGATCAGCACGAGCTTCACGTGCTCGCCAATCAACCCGAGCAGTTCGGACCAGTTAAGCTGAAGAAACTGCCAGAAGCTCATCTTTTAGTGGTTCCCGTTAAATTACCGGGCGTCCGTTTTGAGTTCAACCTTTAGGTTGTCCTTCCAGCGCAAGCTAAAGCTTGAACTCAGAATGATCTCGCTGTTCCGTAACGCCGAGCGTGTCGAGATAGGCGCGTGCCTGTTGATTGTCGGAAGCGAGAAAACGTTCGGGCGTTTCCAACAACTCCAAACGTCCACGATGCATGAGCGCGATGCGTGTGCCGAGAAGCAGCGCTTCGCGCACGTCGTGCGTAACGAGAATCGCTGTCTTTCCTAAACGTCGCGACAGATCCGCAAACTCACGCTGCAAACTCGCGCGCGTCAACGGATCGAGCGCGCCAAAAGGCTCATCCAGCAACAACAACGGCGGATCACCCGCGAGCGCACGCGCAACTCCGGCACGTTGCCGCTGTCCACCGGAAAGTTCTTTCGGAAAACGATCTGTGTATATCCGTGGCTCTAAACCAACCAAACTTAATAACTCTTCAACTCGACTCTTAACTCTCGCCTGGTCCCACTTGAGTAAACGCGGCACTAACCCAACGTTTTGTGCGATCGTGAAATGCGGAAACAGCCCGCCTTCCTGAATCACGTAACCGATCCGTCTGCGCAACGCGATCGGGTCCCACGCCATCGTGCTCTTTCCTTCAACGACAACGTCACCCGACGTCGGCACGAGCAAACGATTCACGAACTTCAACGTCGTCGTCTTGCCAGAACCCGACTCGCCGAGGAGTACAAGCGTCTCCCCGCGAGTGACACTCAGATTCAGATCCGAGATGATCGGCTCAGGCGCGTTTGGTAGCGTGAAGTTGACGTTGTGAAACTGAACGAGCTGATTATTTGACGCAGCGTCGTTCATCAAGCGGTTTAGGCTGCGAGCAGTAGATTACTACTGAAACGTTCCTGTGAGTCGAGCCACGTGCGCGCGTGTTCGAATCCTGTCTCCGTAGCGAGTCGCGCGATTCCCGCGCGATCGTACTTGTAAGAGTTCTCGGTATGAATCAATTCTCCCGCGGCAAACTCGACTTCGAGATCGAGCTTTTCTATACGCACGCGCTGCGTAAACAAACTCTCGATGTAGATCTCGATGCGTCCCGCCGCGTCGTTGTAAAAAGCGCGATGCTTGAACGCGCGCAAGTCAAACGTGCCACCCAACTCGCGATTGATTCGCGCCAGCACGTTGAGATTGAATGCGGAAGTCACACCCAACGCATCGTTGTACGCGGCTTCGAGAACCTTCGGATCCTTCTTCAAATCCGCGCCGAGCAACAACGCGTCGCCTTTGTCGAGCACACTGCGCATCGCGCGCAGAAAACGAAGCGCTTCTTCCTGATCGAAGTTGCTGATGTTTGACCCCAGGAACAGCGCGAGTGTGCGGCGGCGTGGCTTCTTTCCGAGTTCTGCCAAACCGGCGAAATAGTCGGCCGCATAAGCTTCGATCGTGAGCCGCGGATACGACTGCAACAGAATTCGAGAACTGCTTTCCAGCGCCGACGCGGAGATGTCCACCGGCATGAAACACAACTGCGGTTGACGCCGCAACAGCGCTTCAATGATCAACCTCGTCTTCGACGCACTGCCGCTACCCATCTCGACCAGCGTGATCTGCCCATCAACCGACGCGGCGATCTCATCCGCATAACGCTGGAGAATTTCATTCTCCGCGCGCGTCAAATAATATTCGGGCAACAAACAGATCGCCTCGAAGAGCTGCGAGCCGAGTTCGTCGTAAAAATACTTCGGCAGGAATCGTTTGGGCTGCGCGGCGAGACCTTTGCGCACATCGTCCGCGAGGTTCGCGAGCGGATCGCGCTTCACGAGATTGTGAATGAACAGACGTTTGTCCGGTGCGGGCTCTGTTTGTGCCAAGCGGGTTTCCTCGCCCGGTATGATAAGCCCATAATCCGCGCTTGACCACCACGCGCGCGGCGGGCAAGATCGGTCGCGATGTTTTTGAAGCAATTGTCCCTAGCGCTGATTTCCGCGCTTTTGCTCACCATTTTTTGTAGTTCCGCATTTGCCCAGGGTTTCAAACAGGAACTCGACGCGCCGGAAAAGATCGAGTTGACTGTGCGCAATCTCGATGGGCGCGTCAGTGTGGTCGCTTCCGAAGAGCAACAAAAGAAAGTCACTGTAGACGCCAAATCTGTCGGCGACGCGGTCGAGCCGAGCGACGTGAAGGTCGAGGCCAAGGGCGACAGTTTTGTGGTCGATGTGCGCCCACGCGGCGAAAAAAACCGCATCGACGTGGTGGTGACGATTCCCGTTCGTTCGAAAATAAACGTGGAAGGCAAGGCGGGTTCGGTCGATGTTGTTGGTAACGTTGAGTCGGCGACAGTGAAGACTGACACCGGAACGATCCACGCCGACGTTCCGCTCGACGCGCTGAAGTTTGACTTCGTTTGGGAAGCGAGCCGGCCGCGTTACATGAGCGACGTCGAGCTGCCGCAGGTTAAAGAGAAAGCCGGCGGCCAGTTCAAACTCTCCGGCCGTCTCGGGGAAAAAGACAAGAAAAAAGAAGAATTGATCGCGCTCAATTTCCGCACGCAACGCGGCGTCGTGCTGCTGAATATCGATCCGGAAATGGCGCCCGCGGATCTGCGCGAACGACCGTTGACTGAAGCCGCGCGCGCGATCGTTCGCGGTGGCGACACTGCGCTGGTCGAAGCGATTCGCAAAGTGTCGCCGAAGATGTTTGGCGATTACGCGAAGACGTTGCCGCCGCCGGAAAAAGAACCGGAACTGGTGCGGCGCACGCCAGCCGATCAGATCGTGAGTTCGGTTGAGCCGCAGTTGTTGCGGTTCAACGCCAGCGTGATCGATCGCCATGGCCGCGCGATCAGCGGCATGCGCGAATCGGATTTCACGGTTTGGGAAAACGGCGTCGAACGGCGCGTGATGAAGGTTGCGCCGGCAAACGAACCGTTCAATCTCGTGTTGCTGCTCGACGTGTCTGGCAGTGTCGAAGAGCGCATGGATTTTATTCGCAAAGCCGCGCGCGACTTTTTGCGCACCGCGAGTCCGCAGGATCGAATCTCGATCATTAGCTTCCGCGACGACATTCAGATCGTTTCCGACTTCAGCACTGACCGGCAGATGCTCTCGCGTAAGCTCGACGAGATCGACGCGGGCGGCGGCACCGCGCTTTACGATGCGCTCGGTTACGTTTTGAGTGAACCGTTGCGGCGCTTGCGCGGCGAACGCACCGCGATCGTCGTGATGTCTGACGGCGACGATAACAAATCCTTTCTGCCGTTTCCGGCGATTCTCGAAGCGCTTTCGGAATCGGGCGCGCTGGTTTATCCGTTGTACGTTCCTTCGGGACTGATTCCCGAAGCGAGTGTGCCGCGGCCGGAGATCACGATCGATCCTTTGCGCTCACGATATTTAACGTTGACGACGCGCGCCGAGGATGAAGGACGCAAGCTCGCGACGGCTTCGGGCGGCGTTTACTATCCGATTCGACGCCTGGAGGATTTGCAGAAAGCGTACGACGATGTCGTCGCGCAGTTGCGCTCGGCCTACACGATCACTTACGCGTCAAACTCGGTTTCCGTGGCTCCGCGCGTGCGCGTGCGGACCAATCGCGATGGCGCTTCAATTCGTTTGAGCCCGGTGGTTGGTTTGAATCCGTAACGAAATTCCCGATGAACCAACCACTTTTCAACGCGCTTTTCGACCGGGAAGAACGTAAACCGCTAACCGTCTCTCAACTCACCAACTCGATTCGCATCACGCTTGAATCGCGCTTTCCGTCAGTGTGGGTTGAAGGCGAGATCTCAAACTTTAAGGACCACTCGTCCGGTCACTGGTATTTCACGCTCAAGGATTCAAACGCCCAAATTCGCGCGAAGTGCTTTCGTTCGACCAACACGCGGATTCGCTTTCGTCCTGCGAACGGTTTGCACGTGCGTGCGCGCGGCAAGCTGTCGGTTTACGTGCCGCGTGGGGAGTATGAGCTGGTTGTAGATGCTTTGGATCCCGTGGGTGCAGGCGCGTTGCAAGTCGCATTCGAACAGTTGCGCGATCGATTGCAGGCGGAAGGTCTGTTTGCGAAAGAGTTGAAACGGCCGCTGCCGGTTTTTCCACGCCGAGTTGGCATCGTGACTTCCCCGACCGGCGCGGCTATTCGCGACATTCTCAACGTGATCTCGCGCCGCACGCGCACGGTTCACGTGTTGTTTTCACCGGCGAAAGTTCAGGGCGATCTCGCTGGTCCATCGATCGCACGCGCGATTCAATTCATCAACCAGTATCACGAACTCGCGTTGCGCGAAGGACGCACCGCGGATCTCGTCGATGTGTTGATTGTCGGACGCGGCGGTGGTTCGACTGAAGATTTGTGGGCGTTCAATCAGGAGGAAGTCGCGCGCGCGATTCGCAAATCGGCGATTCCGGTCATTTCTGCGGTGGGCCATGAAACTGATTACACCATCGCCGATTTCGTCGCCGACGAGCGTGCGCCGACGCCATCGGCCGCCGCCGAACTCGTCGCCGCACATGAAGACCAGCTCTGCTCCGCGTTGGACCAACTCGGCCGGCGAATGAATCGTTCGATGCGCTTTCGCATCGTCGATTTGCGCAGCCGTGTTCAGAAGCAGGCGCTGTCGCATGCGTTTGATGAGGTGAAGTCGAGCTTGCGCAACGCGCGTCGACGCTTCGATGCGGCATCAACAGCGTGCAACAATGCAGTGGAGACGAGTCTTCAGGACGCGCGCGAACGGCTCGGTCTCGCGGCGGCCTCGCTCGACGCACTCTCGCCGCTGGCTGTGTTGCAACGCGGCTACGCGATCGCGCAGGATGCATCGGGCGCGCCCGTGCGCGACGCCGCAGCAGTTAACGCCGGCGATCCGATTCGAGTTCGTCTCGCAAAAGGAAGCTTGCACACGCGCGTCGAAACAGTTGAAAAATCCTGATCCGTGTTAGTTCGTGTAAATCCGTGGCCAAAAGAATCGTTATCAATCTTGAGCCCGGTCCCGGTAACAAGCCACAAGCTCGCCGCAAATCGAGCCGGTGGCTGAGGATACTCGCGCTACTCGCGATCGTTCTCGTCGTAGTAATCGGTCTGGCCGCGGTCGGCGGCTTCTTCTGGTGGCGGCATTATCAATCCACACCGGCTTACTCGTTGACGCTGCTCGTCGATGCTGCCCAACGCGGCGACGTAGAAGAACTCGCGAAACGAATCGACGACGAGGAGATCGCGCGCAACATGGCCGCGGTCGTGAGTAAGAAAGCGAGCTCGCGTTACGGCCTCGCGATCAGCCCGGCAACGCAACAGAAGATCGATCAGGCGATGCCCGCGTTGCTGCCGCAGTTGAAGCAGACGATTCACGATGAAGTCGCGAAGGAGATCAAAAACTTCGCTTCAGCATCCGAACCGAAACCGTTTGTCTTTCTGCTGATCACAGTGCCGTCGCTGGTGAAGATCACAACCGAAGGCGACATCGCCAAAGCAGCATCCGCCGTGACTGACAGAGCTTTCGAACTCACGATGCGACGCGATGCGGATCGTTGGAAAGTGACGGGTTTCAATAACGACGCCGTGGTCCAACGCATAGTCGATAGCGTGATGAAGGAGATGCCGGCGATCGGCTCTGTTGACTCCGTCGACCCGTTGTTGAAGAATCTGGGCAAGCCTCGCAAGAAGAATAGAAGATGATAAACGGTCAGGAACAAGCACGAAGTTTTGAAGCTTCGCTGGAAGCGCTGGAGCGAATTGTGCAGCAACTCGAAAGCGGCGACTTGCCGCTCGATAAGAGTCTCGAACTTTTCGAGCAAGGCGTTCGGCTTTCGCGCGAATGCCAGGAACGTCTGAGCCAGGCCGAGCGGCGCATTGAAGTCTTGTTGCGCGACAGTCAGGGTAAGCCGGTAGTCAACACTTTCACCGAACCAACCAACAACGATGGCGTGGCAGAAAATGAAAACGGATTCTGACGCGCTGGTCCAACACCCACTCGAGCTCGACAGTCTGTTGGCGGCCAGCCGCGCGCTGGTTGAAGTCGAACTGAACCGTTTGCTGCCGCCGTCAGGCGCAGCGCCGGAAAAGGTTCATCAGGCGATTCGCTGGAGCGTGTTTGCGGGCGGCAAGCGTTTTCGACCGGCGTTGTTGCTCGCGACCGGACAGGCGTTTGGCGCAGCGATCGAGCAGCTCATCAAAACGGCGTGTGCGTTTGAGATGATTCACACGTACTCGCTGATTCACGACGATCTGCCGGCCATGGACGACGACGATCTGCGCCGCGGCAGACCGACGTGTCACGTGCGTTTCGACGAAGCGACCGCGATTCTCGCGGGAGATGCGTTGCAAACACTCGCGTTTCAAACCATCGCCGATGACGATCGTCTCGACGCGTCGACGCGCATCGCTTTGATTTCAGAACTGGCGCGGGCGTCGGCGACACCGGACGGCATGGTGGCGGGCCAGGCGCTCGACATGGAAGCCGAGGCGCGTCAGGTGAATGGAGCTGAGTTACAGGAGATTCACCGGCTGAAGACCGGCGCACTGATCGTCGGCGCCGCGCGCTGCGGCGCGATCATCGGGACCACGGATGAACACGGATTGAGTGCGATCACCAGCTACGGTTTGCACCTCGGATTATTGTTCCAGATCACCGATGACTTGCTCGACGTGACCGCGAGTGCGGAAGAATTAGGCAAGACTCCCGGCAAAGACGTCCGCTCGCGGAAGGCGACCTATCCGGCTCTCTACGGCATCGACGAGTCGCGCGAGAAAGCCGTGAAAGCCCACCGCGCCGCCTGCGAAGCCCTCGAACAAATCGATCGCCCCACAGACGTTCTCCATCGCATCGTCGACTTCATCCTGCACCGAACCGGCTAACTGATTCATCTAGTCCGTATTCGTCTGTGTAAATCCGTGGCCCTTTACTCGTACGCTAGCGCTTCGCGCACTGTAGCGCGCGACGCACGCCACGCAGGCACAAAACTCGCCACCGCACTCAACGCGACCGTCACCAGCAACCAGATCACTATCCCGATCGGTTCAAACGTGAAATCCAATCCACTCCGAAACATCATGCCGATCAACGAGTCGCCGACGAACTTACTAACCGGCCAGGCCAACACCACCGCAATGGCCCAACTCAACACACCAATCACCAACCCTTCCGCAATCACCACCAACCACACCACGCGCGGCGTCGCACCAATCGCACGCAACACACCCATTTCGCGCCGTCGTTCCAGCACATTCAAACTCATCGTCGTCATCAATCCCAGCCCACCAACACAGCCGATGATCGCCGACATCACGATCAAAAATATGTAGATCATCACCATGTGCTGATCGTAGCCAAACCGCGTGTCAGCCTTGCTCGTGCTGCTGCGCGCCCGAATGTCTTGCCGCTCGAGACGGCGATCGATCTCCGCTTTTACGGTCGCAAGCGAATCTTCGTCAGTTTGGTCCAACGCGAACCGCAAACTATTCACCACCCGCGGCGGTTGAATCGCAGTGAGCGGCACGTATCCAATGGCCGGTGAGAACTCCTCGCGTGCGACGCCGACCACGCGAAAGCTTTTTTCAAGTGCCTCCACCTGTACGTTCACAGTCGCCCCCACACGCATCTGCGCAAACCTTCGTGCGAGCGCAGTGTTAATTACGATTGCGTCGCTGTCGCTCGGCAATAAATTGCGCCCTTCAACGATCTGCGGTTCGAGCAACTGACCGTCGGCGGGCAGCCCAATCACGGTGAAGTCACGGCCGTCTAACGAAGCATCTGCGGCTAGCCAAGCCTCGCCGCGTCTCACGCCAGGCACGTCAACAATAGCGCGCTGCACTTGCTCCTCGTCGTACGTCTGGCGCAGTATCACGGCCAGGTCAAACTTTCGCGTCGCAAACAAGCGATCGAGTGTATTAATCATCGAAGCGCGAACGTTGAGCGCCGCAAGAAAGAACAAACCACCGGCAGCGAGCGTCGCCAGCGTCAGCGCGAGTCGCGCACGGCGACGAAAACTGTTTCTGATCGCCAACAACAACGGACGAAACGATCCTCCGATTCGCGCCAAAGCACGATCGAACCAACTCGCACCAAAGTTCCTTTGCGTCAAACCCACATCAGCCAGCGCAACGCGAACCGGCGCGCCCGAACCTTTCCAAACCGGAAACGCCGCTGCTGCCAGCGGCGCGGCAATGCCGACCAATGCCACCAGCAAATAAACCCACACCGGAACCGCAAAACTGTTGATGTTGAAATTCAGAAAAACCGCCATGTACTCGCACAACGCGCGGCTCCCAAGCAGTCCCAACGGCAACGCGACTATCACCGCCGCGATACCGAGAAACAACGCCTGGCTGAAATAAATCCGCGCGATCTGCCAACGCGTGCCGCCGATCGCTTTCATCACGCCGATCTGCCGCACCTGCGAAGCCATCATCGCCGTCAGCAGGTTCACCACCAGAATCCCGCTCAACACCAGCACGAACAAGCCAAAGCTCGACATGGCCAGCAGCAGCATTCCCATCAGTTCCGAGTGCGGATGCTTGCCCGGCGGTGGCACGTCAACGCGCCAAACCTCGTGACCGCGCGATTCAATCAACGACTTCACATCCGCCGCGACCTTGCGAATGTGATCGGCGTCGAACCTGTTTTCAGCCACGAGAATGTTTAGCCGATCGTAGTAAGGCTTTTCGCCGAGTTGGACCAGCGTATCGAGATTGGTGTACGCGTAGACGAGGTTCTCCATGCGCGCCTGCGCCTGGCCCACGTCGTGAACGCGGCCGCTGATCACGAGCGGCTGTTCCACGCCGTCCGCGGTCTTCACGACCACTGCGTCGCCGATGTTTGCGCGCGCCACCTGAAACGCGTCGCGCTCGACCAGGATCTCCCCAGTGGCAGGCGGCCACGCACCTTTCTCCGGCACGAGCTTGTTGACGCGGATGTTGCCGTAGTCTTTGACCACAAACAGTCGCAGGTTGCGCCATTGCATCGGGCCGGTTCTGATCTGGCCTGATATGGTCCTGCTGGGTTCGGCGTTGCTCACTTCGGGATTCTGCAAAACAGCCGCGACGAGTTCGTCGTCGATCGCGTCGACGCGCAGCACTGCGGACGCCGGATTCGTTTCGAGATAACCGCGATCGAGCTCGCGCGTGAGAATCGCGTACGACGACATCACGGCGGCGAACGCGGCGATGCCGAGCGCGATTGCGAGAATGACGAGAATCGTGCGCGCGCGTTCGTACCAGAAATCGCGTATTGCTTTGCGCCAAAGAGTAGACAATGCAGTACCTCTCTTGCGGGAATCTTGGTTCCGTTTTGAGTTCAAGCTTTAGCTTGCTTCGAAGAACAGCCTAAAGGCTGAACTCAAAACGCGTTCATGACTGCCTCAACGTACGACAACGCCGTCTGAAATCTCTATCTTGCGATCGCTCACGCGAACGATGTCCGATTCGTGTGTGGCGATCACGACTGTGGCTCCGAAGTTGGCGAGGTTGCGAAAGAGATCGAGTATGCCGTGGGCGTTGGTCGAATCGAGATTACCCGTCGGTTCGTCGGCAATGATCAGCGGCGGTTCGTTGGCGAGCGAACGTGCAATCGCGACGCGCTGTTGTTCGCCGCCGGAAAGCGTCGCCGGCAATTTGTCAGCATGTGAACTAACACCGACGCGGTCTAACAACGTCTCCGCACGTTTGCGACGTTCACGCACGGGAAACGTTTTGCAAAAATCCATCGGCAGCATTACGTTCTCAACGACCGTGAGCGTCGGCAGCAATTGGAAGAACTGAAACACGAACCCAACATTGCGCCCGCGCCACGCGGCCAGTTTGTTTTCCGACAACGTGTGAATCGTTGTGCCCGCGACAGTAATCGTGCCGGACGAAGGCCGATCGATGCCGGCGATCATGTTGAGCAGCGTCGACTTACCGCTGCCCGATTTACCGACGACGCCGACAAACTCGCCTGCGCGAATCTCAACGTCAACGTCGTGCAGCGCGGCAAACACGCCCGCGGGCGTTTCGTATTTTTTACTGACCTGGTGTAGTGAGATCATAGGGTGCGCTACTCTATGAGCCGTTTGGCGGCCTGTCCAGCGTCTTGCGCCCGAATTCAGGAGTACCCGAACAAAGAGGTAGTGAATGTCCGAGAACGACCGTTTGCACCTTGTTGAGTTGAAGAAAAAGGAAGATGCCCGCGTGCGGCGAACGCGCGACGCGCTCGGCGATGCGCTGGTCGCGTTGATGCAGGAGAAACCGTTCGACACGATCACCGTGCAGGACGTTTTGGATCGCGCGAAGGTCGGGCGTTCGACTTTCTATTCGCACTACAGCGACAAGGACGATCTGTTGATGAGCGACGCGGAGGAGTTTTTTGAATCCGTGGCGATGCTGCTGTCGGTGCGCGGCGACACATCGGACCGCGTGTTTCCGGTGCGCGAGTTTTTCGGTCACATCATCGAGGCGAAAACGTTTGTCGACGCGCTGGTTTCATCTGGGAAGATGGGCGACAACATGGAACTTGCGCGCGGACTGTTTGCGCGCGGGATCGAGCGGCGACTCGCGGAGTTGCCGAAGGGTCAGGGAATTCCCGAGAACGACAGACCGGCGATCGCGTTTGCGCACGCGGGAGCTTTGATAGCGTTGTTGCAGTGGTGGGTCGATCGCGGGATGAAGCAACCGCCGGCGGAAATGGACCGGTTATTTCATCGGATGGTGTGGAATGGGGCGTCGTCGTGAGCCACGAAGAGGCCCAAGAAGCACAAAAGGCACAAGAAGAGTTATAGAATCAGTCGAGAAGTGAGTGCAATTTTTCGGGGGCGATCAGTTTCCAGGCTTCGCGCAGATGAGCAGCGAGCTCCTTGTCAGTGACGCGCGGTAGTTCGATGCCGACCCAGCCTGCTGGTCCAACATAAGGAGGACGATAAAACTTCTTCGGATTCGATTCGATCAAGGCGGCTTGCACTCCGATCGCCGCCGGTATCGTTACTGCGATGTGACCGTCGTTGTGATGATTGATCGAACACGCGGCGAAGACGCGCTTCTTCACGAAGAATGTCGGTTCGCCGTGCGAGAGTTTTTCCCACGTCTCGGGCAGCGCAAGGCATAAGCGACGCACCCGCTCGACGTGTTTTTCAGGATTCGCTAGTGGCATAGTCTATTGAGAAAACTTTGACGTCGTCTTTGATGCGTTGAAAGGTTAATCCTAAACGTTCCAGTAACTTGATCGACGCGTCGTTCGTGGGATCTACGATCGCGAGGATGCGATTCAGTTTCAGTCTTTCACGCGCGTCGTTCATGACGGCGGTCGCGGCTTCGAAGGCGAATCCTTTGCCCCAATAATCAGGAACGAAAGCGAAGCCGATATCGGGATCGGGAAGTTCGTCGCGTTTGAGCAAGCCGCACATGCCGGCTGGAACGTTCGAATCTTTGAGCGCAACGAGCATCAGTCCAAACCCGTGACGTTCGTAACTGGCGATTGGTCCATTCAGAAGATATTGGCGCGCGTCTTCGAGGTTGCGGACTTTTTTGTCGCCGATGAAACGAAGGAACGAAGGTTCATTGAGCAGCGTGAGAACGAACGGCGCATCGTTGGTCGTGAATGGCCGCAGGAGTAAACGTTCAGTTTCGAGGGCTAGCATAGAATGCTGAGTATGTCAGAAAAGATAATCGTGTGTCTCGCGGTGGTATTGTTTGCGAGCCACGGATTTGCACAGACGAACACGGACATAATGAATTATTCAGTAACGGTGCAGCCGGATATTGAGAAAAAATCCGTGTCCGGGTCTGTGTTAATCCGTGTCCGAACGGCGTCTAACGTGGTCGTGTTCGACTGCGGCGATCTCACGATCGAGTCGGTTCAAGAGAACGGCTCGCCGCTTCAGTTTTCTGTCAACGACCACAAACTCCGCGTCTCGCTTGGCCCGAAAAAAGGCGAGCGGGACTTGGAAGTCAAATATCACGGCGCACCACGACGCGGCATTCGCTTCTTTCCCGATCGCCAACAGGTCCATACCATCTTTTCCACGAGCCAGTGGATGGTCTGCAACGACGACCCGGCCGATAAAGCAACGCTGACGATGAAACTCGTCCTGCCCGCGACGTTAACTGCGGTCGCGAACGGCGAACTCATTTCTCAACGCGAACAGCCCGATAACAAACGCATCTTCGAGTGGCGCCAGAAGAATCCCATTCCAACTTACATCTTCGGTTTCGCCGTTGGTCCATTTCGCACCGTCAAACAAAAACACCGCAATGTCGAACTTCAATACCTCGTTACCAATTACTCCGACACCGAAGCGCGCCGTATCTTTCGCGACACGCCCGACATGCTCGACTTCTTCGAAGATCGCGCCGGTGTTAAGTACGCCGACAAAACCTACACGCAGGTGCTCGCCGCGGGCGGCGTCGAACAGGAGATGAGCAGCTTCACCGCTTTGAAAGAAGCTTACGGAAAGGAGTTGCTGGACAACGAGCAGGACCTGTGGCTCAGCGCGCACGAGTTTGCGCACCAGTGGTGGGGCAACATGGTGACGTGCCGCGACTGGAACCACTTCTGGCTCAACGAAGGCGTCGCGACGTTCATGGCCGCCGCTTATCTCGAACACCGTTTCGGCCGCGCCGCTTACCTGCGCGAGATCGAAACGTATCGCGCCAATTACGAAAAAGTGCGCGCGGCGGGCAAAGACAAATCGCTCGTGTTTCCTGACTGGCTGAATCCGACGCGCGAGGATCGCACGCTCGTTTACGACAAGGGAGCTTACGTTCTGCACCAGCTGCGTGAAGAGATGGGCGAGCGTAATTTCTGGAAAGGTCTGCAAATTTTTACGCGGCGGCACTTTGGTAAGTCAGTCGTCACGACCGACTTCGTCGCTGCGATGGAAGAAGCACACGGAAAGAGCTTGAAAGAATTTTTTGCGAAGTGGGTTTATTTAGGCCACGGATGAACACGGACGGACACGGATTGTTTAGTTCTTTTTGTGGAGCATCTGGGCTTTCACTGTTTTTGAGACGACCGTGTCGAAGCCTTCTTCTTTGCTGTTCGACTTCTTTCGTTCAGCGTCTACAAACGCTTCTCGCTGTTTCGACAACTCGAGTATTCGAGAGCGGATTTCGCGCCGCTGAGCGAGGCGCTTTTCGACTTCCGCCGTACGTTGGGCGGGATCCATGTGCTGCAACTCCTCAGGCAAGTCTGCGACAGGGATCGATTCGAGTTTCACCGAACCGTTTTCGATGTTCTGCAACAGGTCGCCCAGGTAAGCGTCCTTGCTGATGGCTTTGTTCAACGCGCGCTCCGCTTTCGCTTCCGGAAGTGCATAAATTATGCGTCCTTCAGCTTCCGCCGCTGCTCTCGTGACTTCAGCTCGCCTTGCTACGCCTGCGGGGCCTGCGCCGTAACCGTAAGACATGAACGTGGCGCCGAGTTTGGTGGCCAGGTCGCCCATCTGCTCGTCGTAAGGTGTTGAAATCGTTTGCACGCCGCCGTTGTCCGCGATCGCAAAGTATTGGCCGTTTCCGCGCTCCGCAATCGCTCTCCAGGCGCGTGTTGTTTCGCCCATCGCGCCGCACTGAATCGTATTGACGATGATGCCTCGCTGAACGGCGTTCGCGGCGGTGGTCAGCGTGTCTGTGGTGTTTCTGTAGTCGTTGTGCGGCGGCGCATCGCCGACCAGGAAGATGATTTGAGCGAGATCGGAGGACGTGTTCGACCATCCGGCTTTGTAGACACCTTCGGCCAGCGCGGTTCGCACGTCTTCTTCTTCGTCTCCGCCACCCACTGCGCGGTAATCCATCAGCGTTGTGTAGACTTTGTCGAGATCGCTGGTTAGCGGCAAGACTTGCGTGACGTATTCATCGCCACGATCGCGATACGCAACGAGGCCGATCCGCACCGACGTGTGCGACTCCTGCATTACTTCGTTCACGATTCCCCAGATGCGTTGCTTCGCGCCCTCGATGAGTGCGCCCATCGAGCCGGTAGTGTCGAGCACAAACACCATCTCCAGACGCGCTGCGGGCTGCTGAATCGCTACGGGTTCGATCGTGGGCTGAAACCACCGCGTCAACCAAAGGCTGGCGACGCCAACGCCGATTGCAAACGTAAGTATGGCTGTCAGGATCTTGACCGGCAGCGAATTCATGTTTGCTTTAGACGTTCGAGTGAGGAATTGGTTCCCGGAAAAAAGCAATCCACAGATTACGCAGATTGTTTAAAACAGGATCTGTGTGATCTGTGGATGGTTTGTTCCGGGGAAAGTTAGGGTTCGAGCTTGCTGGAATCGTTTCGCTTTTTGACGTAGACGTCGCCGCGCAGCGTCATGCCGGCTTTGTTTGCGAGCGTGGCCAACACTGACTCAAGCAGTTCCTTGTTTTCGAGTTTGAAGCTGGTGATGCCGCTGACCTTTGAATCCGGATCGCTGTATTGCAAGGTCAGGTAACGCACTTTGGTCTTGATGAAACGTGCCGGCAGCGCGTAGATGGAAGGAATGGCGCTGGCGACTGTAGCCGCTGACGGACGCTGTTTCTTTGTGTCGGCAAATGCTGAAGTGATCGACTCGTACGGGATGTGGATCTCTTTCGGCGGTTTTTTATCCTTGAACACCAAGCGTTCGTTCGTGTCGTCGAAAGTCAGAGTGCCTTCCATCGTTTTGGTGTAACCGAAGACGCCGCCTTCATACTTGGCTTTGACGGTTGTCAGTGCGGGCGTTGACGTGTTGGCTTTCGCCGGCTCCGGCTCCGCAGTGCGGGGACGCTGCGCAAGTGCGCCGGTGAGCAACGCTCCGATCAGGAGCAGGGAAAAAATAATTCGCATTCGTTATCTCCTTAACTAGCCGGTTATTGAGCCAGCGGACCAGGCGGGCACCTGATACAAAATCCACCAAAGCAGCAACTGCGCAATCAACACGATGATACCGACAAGGGTGCTGACGTAACAGACCTTCCGTGCCGAACTCATTTGCGGTGAACTGTAGGATCGGAACACGCCGACAGTCCCAACCACCACCGCGCCCGGACAGAACAGGATGCCGAGGTACGGCACCAGCGAATAGGTCGCGAACGCCCGAGCGGTAGCTGCTAAGTCGGTCATGGTTGCGCTTTGAGCTGGGTACTTGGATCTTGGTACTTAGTTCTTTGTTCTTACAAAGCACCAAGAACAAAGAACTATTTAGCAAACGGCTTCACGCGTTCGATCGACTCTTTGAAGTCCGGGTCACCGGGTGCGAGCGACGCGCCTTTCTGATATGCCGCCAATGCTTTCGCATACTGCTTCGTGACTTCGTACGCGTAGCCGAGCTCACGATAGATGTTTACGTCGTCCGGGGTCTTCTTTGCCGCCGCGTCGAGTGCTGCGATCGCTTTCGGGAAGTTTGCCGCGCGTGAATGCGCAACGCCTAACAGGTAGAACGTCACGCCGGTGGCGTCCTGCGACGCGGTCGCGCGATCGAGTGCCGCGGCGGCGCGAGCATACTGTTTCGCACCGATGAGCGCCTGGCCGAAAAGTGTGATCGCTTCCGCATCGGTGCGCAGTTTTATCAAAGCCTCGCCCGAACGAACAGCGTTGATGTAGTCGGCGTCTGCTTTTGTTTGATCGGTGCTCGTCGCTGCGCGTCGTAAGTACGACGTCGTGAGCAGCGTCCAAGCGCCGGTCATGCGCGCGTCGTTGACGGTCGCGCGATTCAACGAAGCGATAGCGCCGTCGAGGTCCTGCTTCCCGAGCGCGATCTGCGCGAGATAAAAGAGCGACAACGAATCTTTGGGATTTAGTTTTACGACCTGATTGAAGCTCTTTTCAGCATCAGCGGTTTTGCCGGTTTTGTATTCAGCGACGCCGCGGTAATAAACCATCAGCGCATCCGGCTTACTCGCGTCGCGGTTCGTGGCCGCGACAAGCAGCGGTAACGCTTCCTGGTACTTTTCGGAAAGCACGTACGCCTGTCCGAGCGCGCTCTCGGTGTTTGGATCTTCCTGTTTCGAACTGCGCTGCAACTCAACTGCTTTTTCCAGATCCTTCGCGGCGTCTGCGTACTGTTTCAGGTTCAACTCGGCAAAGCCGGCGATCTTCCACGCCTCGGGATCGTTCGGGTGTTGTGCTGCGAGATCCTTCGCGGCTTTCGCCGCGGCTGCAAACTGTTTCTGTTCGAGCAAAAGATACGCCTGCTTCGTGTCGGCAGCGCCGCCGCCCATAGTGCCGGTGCTGCTAGTGCTGCCCGCGATCGGTTTGACCGGTTGCACTGGTTGCGCGTCGAGCAGTGGATCGGATGAACTCGTGCGCCGCGCGGTGGGCGACGAAGTCGGTTCCGGACGAAGCAACGGGTCCGACGCGGCTTTGTCGGTAGTTGTGGTGGTGCTCTTTTGCGCGGGCCGGGCGCGTCTCGGACGGGTCGACTGCGCTTCAGACGTGGCCACTGACAGAAGGAGAATGGCGGCGATAAGCGTAAATCTACTCATAATGCGTACGATTGTATGCGGGGAAAGGTTAGGTTTGAAAGCTCAGAAACCACTGTTCGTTGGAACAACTCTCGGATGCGGGTAGGGCGGGTTAGCGTTGTGTTTTAAGCCACAGATTTTCACGGACTAACACAGAGAAGATTCACTTCGTGTTAGTCCGTGGCTAAAAACCGGCTGAGTTACTTTCTGATGAAGGTTCGTTTGATTTGCTGTTTGCCTTGAGGGCCTTCGGCGACCAACTCGATCTTGAGGGTTTTGCCGTCCGCTGAGAGCACCCATTTGCGTTGCATTTGAACGTTAACGGGACCTTCGGGGCCGTCGAAAGTTGACATCTCAGTGACTTCGAGGCCGTCAGCCGTCCACTTTGCGGTTCGCTTGCCCTTGCCGCTTTGGCCGCCCGGAGTTTTAGGCGTGAACTCTACCTCTTTGCCGTCGAGAGTGTAGCTGTCAGCCACGACCTGCTCGCCTTCGTCTGTGATCAATTTGGTTTCCAACGAGAGCTTGTCGCCGGTTTGAACGATGGTCATGATCTGATCCATTCCGGGCGGAAGTCCCTCGCTGTTGTTCTTGTCCAATTGCCACGTTCCACTGAGGTCTGCTTTCGCTGCGGTTGCTGCGGCTGCGGGAGAGGGGGTTGCAGGAGCCGCAGGCGCGCGGTTTTGTGCGGCGATGTTGTCGAGCATCTGGCGTAGTTCGGTTTCCGGCAACCAGCGCCCGCGAACCATCACGCCCTGACGCTTCGACAGATTCGCGACCGATTGCAACGGGTTGGCGTCGAGCAGGAGCAGGTCCGCGCGCATGCCGACTTCGACCGTGCCGAAATCACGGGACGTTTTGAAAACCTGCGCGAAATACTCCGCCGGATTGAGTGTCGCCGCTTCGAGCGCTTGATAAGGCGTCAGACCTGCTTCGACGAAGCTTTGCAATTCTCTGTGTGTCGCAAAGCCGGGGACGAGAAAGAACTGCGGTGAATCCGGCCCGATGAGCAGCTTCGCGCCTGCGGCGCGCAACGCGACGAGCATCTTGTTGCGCAGCTCGAGATAGCGTTGGCGTTCGCTGAGCGGAATCGGCTCGCCGAGTGTTGACTGTTTCTGTTTCGCAAACCCTTCGCGCATCTTGGCCGGGATGTATTGCATCTCGGGCCACTTAAGTAACTCTTCCGGCGTCGTGTCGGAGACGACCAGTTTGAATAACGTGAGCGTCGGGTCGTTCCACACGTTCGCCTTGCGCGTGGCGGCGGCGAGCGCGGGGATCTTGCTTTCGTCGATGTGTTGGAGCACTGGTCCAACTACGACCTGCGATGGTGTCGGCGGCACTGGCGAATTGTCCGCGACCATTGCTTGCAGGTATCCGTCCAGATGCTCGATCGAAGTTTGTTGTGCTTCGAGCGCGCGTTTCAAGCCGACTGTTGCGGTGACGTGTCCGGCGAAGGGAATTCCGACGCGTTTCGCGGTCGCCGCGATCGCCGCGTAAGTTTCCGGTGATAGTCCTTCGTGAACTTTGAGTAGATCGTAGCCTGCATTTTTCTGTTCGGTTACGACGCGCTCTGCGATTTCCGGTGTAGACACGTTGTTGCCGAGCAGCGGTGGTCCAGCCGTGTAGATCGTTGGTCCGAGTACTTCGCGTTTAGCAACGCGGTCGCGCAGCGCGATGTGTTCCGGCTTGCCGATCATGTTGCGCACGGTCGTTACGCCGTTTGCCAGGAACAGTTGCAACTGCTGCTGAGCGAGATCGTCCTTTCCTGTTCCGGGAAATAAATGGACGTGCATGTCGGCGAGACCGGGCATGAGGTATTTGCCGCGCCCGTCGATTTCGCGCGCGCCGGCGGGCGCTTTCGTCTTGTTCGCGGGACCGATTTCCGCGATACGACCGTCACGCACGATGACCGTTTGGCCTTCGAGAATTCGTTCGCGGTCAAACGGGACGACGTTGACGTTCACGAACGCGATGGTCTGTGGCGCGGTTGAGGTCTGACTCGTTGTCTGCGCTACGCCTGTGGCGAACGTAACAATGACGAGTAGTAGAGACAGGATATTTTTGATTTCAGGTTTCATGGCGTCAGAGTCTTACAAAGGGTAAACACCGGCGACCACTGAATTGTGATGAAAGGTGCTCTGGGTGTGACGTTCAGTTGTTTCGCGTATTTCAGTGATCGCCGAGCACGGCGAAGAACTTGTCACGAAAATTGCGGCTCAGCATCAGTTGCTGGCCGTTCTGAAGTACCAGATCCTGATCGCCGTTCGAGCGCGGATAGATTTCTTTGACCTTCTCGATGTTGACGATTACCGAGCGATGCACGCGGACGAATTTCTCAGGATCGAGTTTCGTTTCCAGCGACTGCATCGTCCCGCGTATCAAATGCGACTCGCGCCCGGCGTGTACCTTCAGGTAGTTTCCGTACGTTTCGATCCAATCAATCTCGTCGGTCGGCAGCAGGATGGTGCGGCCGGTGAGTTTAATGGTCAGCCGCTTTAAAAATTTGGTGCCCGCTTTGATGTCTTCGAGCATCGCGCGAAAACGCCTGTTGACATCGTCGAGATCACCACTCGGGCCCGGTTGCGCGAGATGAGCTTTTGCGCGTTGCACTGCTTTGCTGAGACGTTCGCAGTCCACGGGTTTGAGGAGGTAATCAAGCGCGTTCACCTCGAAAGCCTGAATGGCGTATTCGTTGTAAGCGGTGACGAAGATGACTACCGGCATACGTTCCGTTTTGAGGGCGTCGAGAACACCGAAGCCGTCGAGCGCCGGCATCTGCACGTCGAGAAAGATCAGATCGGGTGATAGAGCGCGGATCGCCTTGACGGCTTGGTCGCCGTTGTCGCACTCACCCACAACCTCAACGTCCGGATGCTCGGCGAGGCAGCGTTTGAGTCGCTCACGTGCGAGTTGCACGTCGTCAATAAGCAGCGTTCGTATCATCGGTTCTTGCTTCTCTAAAAGCCTCCTTGAACGCCTCTTTGAATGGAAGACTGATGCGGATCGTCACCCCGCGTCCCGGAAAGCTGCTCAAGTTAAAATCCTGAGCCTCGCCGTACAGATGTCGCAAACGCTCGCGCGTGTTGACCAGTCCGAGGCCATTGCCGTCTTCCTGCTCAGGCATGCCTAAACCGTCGTCAGTAATCTCGACGTAAAGCTTGCCATCGAGACGTCTCGCGTAGACTTCTATGTTTCCTCCTTCCGGCCGAGGCGAGATGCCGTGCTTGATCGCGTTCTCTACGAGCGGTTGCAAGAGCATGTTCGGCACCCGCGCGTCGAGCGTTTCGGGATCGATGTTCATTTTTACACGCAAACGATCGCGCATCAGTGTCTGCTGAATCTCGACGTGCTTTTCGAGAAAGTCGATCTCTTTCTTTAACGTCACTTCCTGCGATTTCTCGCTTTCGAGCGAGAAGCGCAGCAGTTCGCTGAGTGAAACGATGCTGCGATCGGCGGTCTTAGGATCGCTGTAGACCAGTTCGGCGATGGCGTTGAGCGTGTTGAAGAGAAAGTGTGGATGCAGTTGCATCCTGAGCGCTTGTAGTTGCGCCTGCGCCAAACGGAATTCTCGTTCCTGATACTTGCGAAAGTAATTCACGGCCTGACTGACGGCGATGATGCCCCAGTAGACCATGACGTTCGTCGCGCCCAAACCGACAAACAGAGCAACGAGTGGGACTGGCGGACGGTATGTGTGAGACCACGCGAGCACGATCGCGTTGACGTTTTGCAGCAGGAGAATGTGCGCCAGTGAAACCGGCACACACAGCACAAGATGTACCAGCAGATTGCGTAGCAGCCTCGGACGCTCGAATGCGAAGCGCCCGCCGAGCCAAAGCACGAATGGCGTCAGTGCGGCCCAAACATAAAACAGCGCAAGGGTTGCGCCGAGCGCCTGACTCCACGTCAGTGGCGTCGGAGCGCGCAGGTTGGAAAGATAGGTTTGCGGAGTGAAGAGCAGCGCGAGGAAGGTCCAGCAGCCCACGACGACACAGGCTGCTTTCCAGTACTTCTGCACGAGGCTACGCATTCCACTTCAAATATGGAGGCGTAGCGCGCTAGATGGCAACCTGGTTGTGACGAGTCGTGAGATTTTGCGGGTCGAGTGGAAAAGAATAGGTCCTATAAGTCCTATCGGACCTATAAGACCTATTCTGTAATCCTGCCAGCTAGAAGTTAACTTTCACGCCAAACTGAAACTGCCGCGGATCGAACGCCGCGGTCGGGCGGCTGTAATAACGTCCATTCTCCGCACGCTGATTGAACGCCCGAACATCGTCGATGAACGGCGACGCGGCCGCTTCATTGAAACGATTGAACAGGTTGAAACCTTCAGCAATCAGTTCCAACCGCACGCGTTCGCCGAGCGGAACGAGTTTCGAAACCCGCAGGTCGAGCGACATGAAGTCGTGGGTCAGACCGAAATTGCGTCCCAGACTTCCACTCGTGAACTGTCCGCCGGAAATGATTCCCACACATCCCTGCGTGCCCGGCACACACAGCGTGCCGTCAGCCAAAACTGAAGGACGATCGGTTTGGTTCGACTGGTCGTTGTTCGTGTCCTGGTTGCTCAGGATGTTGAACGGACGACCCGACGACCATTCGAAGATCGGCGCGATCGTGAAGTTCGACAGCGCGCGATGGACGCCACTCGCTCCCGACGACGCCCAACGGCTCGGCGAAGCAATCACGCCGCTGAACACAAACCGGTGACGTTGATCGAACAGCGAATCTGCACGCTCAGCGCCGAAATTGCGATTGTCCTGCGGCAGCAAAAGCGTTTGCAGGTCGGATGAATCGTCGATCGAGTGTGACCACGTGTACGACGCGAGGAACTGGAAGTGATGCGAGAAGCGCTTCTTCACGTCCACGTTCAATGCGTTGTAGCTCGAGTTGCCGTCGGACGTTTGCGCGTTGATCGAACCGAACGGTGAAATCGTTCCCGGCGTGCGAAGCGAACCAGCCAGCGCGCCATTCAACACGGCCGGTGTCACGAGACCACCCGAAAGCGCCTGGGCCAAAAAGTAGTTCGGCGCACTCGGCCGGAAGAAATTGGCCACGCCGGCGTTAACGATGCGGCTACCGAGATTAGTGATCGGCGCCGCGACCATGCCCGGAATGATGACCGCGAAAGTAGTGCCCGCAGTCGGAAATGCCGGAGTGCCAGTCGGCGTCACCATGTTGAAACACTGAAGCGGCACGCCGCCCGGACACGGGAAGAACGGAATCGCGGCCGTGCTGCTGGATGGAATTGAAAACGCGATCGCTTCCGTTGTGCTCACCGGATCGCGTCCGGCCCAGCGGCGGAAGTTTTGGATCTGAAGCTCAGTGCGCGGAGCGTTGACGTCGAGCGGATGCGGCAGGTGATGCGCGCCGACAAAAATGTAGCTGCCCGAGATCGTCATGTCCTTCGTCAGTTCGCGCTCGACGGTGAAGTTGCCCTGGTTCGCGTAGGCGTATTCAAAGTTCTTCTGCACGTGGAGCGTGAAGGGAAGCACTGGACCAAAGCCCGGGAACGTTTGATCGTTGAACCGTTGGCGTCCGAATTGATACTGCGCACCAGCGGCAACACCCGGTGTCACCACGCCCGGCGGACAGAGCGGATTGCCACCACCCGGCGGGCAAACGGTTCCCTGAAACACCTGCACGGCATTCAACAGGTTCGTTGGCGCCGGATTGCCTGGCGTGAGAATGCCCTGTTGCTGTTGCACCGCGTCGGCGATGTCTGAGTTGAACGCGATCGCCAGCAGCGGGTGATCGTAGAAGAGTCCAAACGCCGCGCGGATGACTGTCTTGTTGTTGCCTGCCGGATCCCACGCGATTGCGAGACGCGGCGCCCAGTTGTTTTTGTCGCGCGGGAAGCCCTGCTGCACGCCCATCGCATCCTGCGCCGCAAGCACCTGATCGGCGCTGAGCGTGATGCCCGACAGCGGATCGCGCAGCGGCAACGTGGGAATCTGTTCGGTTATTTCGTAGTCGTAACGCACGCCGTAGTTCAACGTCAGGTTCGGACGGATTTTCCACGAATCCTGCGCGAAGAACGCGATCGGCTTGTTGCTGATGCTGCTGACCGGATTGCCAAACCCCTGAATGAAGTTTGCCGGGAAACCGAGACCGTATTGCTGCACCGGCGTGAAATCCGGAGGCGGCTGCAACGACGCCGGCAACGTGCAAAGCTGCGCGACGAGTGTACACGCGCCCAAACCACCGAAGTTGAAAAGACCGGCGAAGTTCAGCTCGAAGATCGCTTCCGGAATGCGAACGAATGCAACGTCGCCGCCGAATTTGAAGTTGTGGTTGCCCTTAACGAGGTTCAGGTTGTCAGTGAATTCATAACGCGTTTCCGTGCGCTGCACCGGCGAGAACAACTCGCGACCGATGAAAGCGGCGCCGGAAATATTGAACGCGACGGCATCGCCGTTCTGCGACTTGAAAGTCGCACGGCGTTCGCCGAAGTTGAAACGCGCTTCGTTGACGACGTTGTTTCCAAGTGTAGAAGTCAGCGTTGTGACCGCCGAGAAGTCGCGCAGCTTTTGAATACCCGTGCGCGAGAAATCGTTCTGGCCGAGCGACTGGTTCTGCGACTCGACCTGAATGCCGGTGATCTCGCTCGGGTTGTAACCGAAGCGGAAGCTGAACTGGTGTTTCGAAGTGATTAGGTGATCGAGACGAAACGAGTTGAACGTTGTTCGATCCGTGATCGGAAAGATTCGCTGAAGGTTGTTCAACGGCCGAAAAGCGATTGGTTGGCCCAGCGCGTTGGTCGTGTTAAGCGGAATCGGCGCGCCGGTCAGGAAGAACCTGTTGCCGATAACCGTGCCCGGCGTGAACGGCGCCGCAGTCGCGAGCAGCGGATTGAAACCGGTGAGCGCCGTGCTGCCGCCACCCGAAGCGAGATAAGCGTAAGCGACACCGAGTTGTGCGATCTGGCCGCCCTGGCCGAGCAGAGTGTTGATATACGTGACCTGTTCCGGTCGAAGGTTTCGCAGCGTTTGCGCCGGAAAACCGGGCGCGAGCGGCGGCAACGTGACTGAACCGGTCAGGCCCGCTGCGGGATCGGCCGTATAGAAACCGGATTCGTTGCGCCGGCGCTGTTCGAAAGCGAAGAAGAAAAACGTTCGATCCTTATCGAATGGACCACCGATCGTGAAGCCGTACTGCGTGCGCGTGAACGGCGGATCTTCGATCGGCGCGAATGCGTTGCGCGCCTGAAAACTTCGATGACGCAAAAAGCCGAACACGTTTCCGTGCAGTTCGTTTGTTCCTGACTTGGTCACGACGTTTACGACGCCGCCGGCGGAACGGCCAAACTCCGGCGCGAACGAGTTGGTAACCACCTGAAACTCCTGCACTGCTTCCTGACTCACGGTCGAGCGCGAAGCGTTCACGGAATTGTCAGTGTTGTCGGCGCCGTCCACTTGCACGAGATTCGAGCGTCCACGCTGTCCGCCGAAGTTCAAACCTGTTGTCGGCGCTGGTCCAATCGGACGACCGTTGTCGCGGCCGACTGTCGAAGTGGTCAACGCAAACGAAAGATAGTTTCGTTCGTTGATCGGCAAGTTGTTGATTCGCTGCTGATCGATCGTCGTAGCGACGGCTGTTTTCGTAGTTTCGACAACGTCCGAGGTAGCGTCAGAGATCGTTACGCTTTCAGTGATCTGTCCCGTCTCGAGCACGACGTCGAAGTTCGCAGTCTGGCCGACAGTGACAACGACTTTCGTCAGCACTGCTTTTTTGAAGTTCGGCGCTTCGACGCTGACCTCGTAATCACCGGGTGGAACGTTGACGATTCGATAGAAACCCTCGTCGTTGGTGGTTGTATTGCGGGTGAGATTCGTCCCGGGATTGCGAATAGTGACGTTCGCGTTGGGAACAACAGCGCCCGCCGAGTCTTTCACGGTGCCTTGGAGGTCGGCGGCGTTCGATTGCGCCTGCCCCAAAGCTGCGCCTGTTGCCGTCAACAAGATCGCTAGCAGAGAGATTAGTTGAAACGATCCGGAAAGCCAGGACTTCAACGATACAAACATCGTCATGTTCTCCTTAACTAGTTTCGCGGCTTGGAACTCGCGCTCAATAGATTCTTTGATTACGTTCGCGCTTACCCTGGGACGGGAGCAGACTGAGAGACTACTACTGCTCTGACTTTGTAACCTAAAAACCTCGACGTGGCAAGAATTTACTGATTTTCGGATGTGCGAACGGGACGATGGTTAGGGGCAGAAGAACGGGTGGCGCGTGCGACTCGATTTCGAAAGCGCTCGCTCGCGCCGAAGATCGCCACGCCCCATTCAGTCAGACGCGGGCGAAAAGCCGCGCGGCGCAGCAGACTGCAAATCCGCAAACGTGAGTGAAACTTCGCGTTGTAAGCTGTGGTGTAATCGGTGGCGAGAGTTGGCGTTTTCAGATCGTAACGGTGGCGAAGTATCACTTCCGCGGCGAGTTCGCCGCTCTCGAGCGCCATGAGCATACCGCTGCCGGTGAACGGATCGATGAATGCCGCCGCGTCGCCAATCGCCAGTAATCCCTTTGCGGGCGCAGGACTTTGGCGGCCAAAACTCTCCCAGGAAGCACTCAACCAATCAGAGCTCGTCGTCGCAGTAGCGAGTGTGTAAGAGGCACGCGGATTCTTCATCACCATCTCGTGCATCACGCGATCGGGATCCGAATTACAGCGCTTCACCTGTTCAGCGCTGACGATGAAACACAGATTACTCTCGCCGGACTCGATGCTGCTCAGTCCGCCGTACCCTCCGTTGTAAAAATAGATCTCGCACGCCCCGGGCGCGACGCGTGTGTTTTGAAAGTGTGCTTTGAAGGCGATCAGTTTTGGTTTTTGTTTGTGCGTGTGATTCAACTTCCGCGCGAGTATGCGTGCGCGACCGGTCGCATCAATGGTTAGCAGGGCCTCAGCCTCCAATTCGTCAGCTCCGATTCTGATCTTCAATCCGTGTACGGAGTCTGTGTTAATCCGTGGCCCAACTACCGTCCCACCTTCAACAACCTCGACACCGACCTCTTTTGCTCTTCTTAACAACACATCATCCATCACCGCACGACTAAGCCCGAGCGCCATCCGTTCTCCAAACCAACTACTCGGAACCGTTACCTGATGCCCGCGGCTCGAATAAAAAACCGTTTCCGAGATCGTCGATGGATCAGAAGAGATGATCGATCGTCCGACGCCGAGTCGTTCAAAATGATCCCGGCATTCAGGCGAGATGAACTCGCCACACAATTTCGGACGCGGAAACTTCTTCTGCTCGACGAGCATTACATTGAGACCACTCATCGCGAGATGGATCGCGACGCTACTGCCCGCTGGACCCGCACCCGCAATGATCACGTCGTAAGCGTCTCTCATGCACTCAACACCAAACGCGCCGGGAAATGGTGCTCCACCCACAGGTCGCGCAGTCCCGCGGCCTTACCTAAACGCACGAGCTCATCTGCTTTGAAACTCCGCAGTATCGAAAGCGCGCCGTCTTCGCGTAACAAACGATTCTTCAAAATGAGTTTTCCGAGCGTCGTGTAAAAGAAATACGGTACCGGATCGCGATGCAGATCGATGACGAAGATGCGCCTTCGAGCCACGCGGCTCATCTCGCGCAGAATTTTCACGACCATCTCGTCGACGAAGTGATGCGTGAAGAGCGAGCACATCACGTAATCGAATTCTCCATCGGCGAAAGGTAACTGCAACGCATCGCCGCGTATTGAAGTGATCTCCGGAAAGCCGGTCGATTCCTCACGGATCGCCTGCGCGGAACGTTCGTTCAGTTCGAGTCCAACGCCTCTGAAACGTCGCTTGGTTGACTTGGCCCACGTTGCCGCGACACGCAACAACTCGCCCGAACCCGCGCCGACGTCGAGCACTGAAAACTTCGACAACTGATTCTGTTCGACGTCTTTGAGAAGCGTTTGTTTCAGCGCGTGTGCATCGCCCATCCAGCGATTGACGAGTTGCAGTTCCGAGATGCAGCCTTCGTATTCTTCGGGTGTGTACGTGCCCGTATCGAGGTTTTCCAGTTCGTAACTGCGGCGCTTGAATTTCTCGAACATGTTCTACGACTCGGCCAAACGCTGGACCACCAGCGCACTGTTTTTCGAGCCAAAGCCAATGCAGTTGCAGAGCGCTGTCTTGACGTTTGCCTCGCGTGCTTCGTTGGGAACGTAGTCGAGATCACAATCAGGATCGGGTTCTTCGAGATTGATGGTGGGAGGAATTCTGTTGGTGTGCATCGCGCACAACGCCGCGCCGAGTCCCGCGGCGCCGCTCGCGCCTTGCGGATGACCGATCTGCGATTTCGTGGCGGACATCGGAATGCGCGCCGCGTGGCCGTCGAAGGCTCGTTTCAACGCGGCGGTTTCGATGCGATCGTTCAGCACAGTCGACGTGCCGTGCAGGTTTACATAGTCGATGTCTTTTGGTTCAACGCCGGCATCCTCAAGCGCGAGAGCCATCGCGCGCGCGGGTTCGCTGCCGTCTTCCGCGAGACGCACGCGATGATACGCGTCACAGGTCGCGCCGTAGCCGATTATCTCCGCGTAGATCTGCGCGCCGCGGGCGACGGCATATTTCAGTTCTTCCAAAACGTAGATCCACGAACCCTCGCCGAGCACCATGCCCGAACGATTGAGTGAGAAGGGTCGTGAAGCGCGCTGTGGTTCGTTGTTCCAATCGTTAGTCAACACGGTCATCAGATTGAACCCCGCGAGAATGCCGGGCGCGATCGGCGCGTCGACGCCGCCGGCGAGCATCAGATCCTGACGGCCGAGTGCGATGTGTTGAGCAGCGTAGGAGATCGCGTCGGTGGAACTCGTGCAGCCAGTCGAAACGATGTGCGATAGACCACGCAGACCAAACGCCATCGAGAGTTCGCTCGACAGACCACCGTGAGTTGATGAAGGAATCGTGTATACGCTTGCCTTCGTGGTTGGACCAACGTACCAATACTCGTACTGCTGTTCGGTGAAAGCGAGACCACCGCCACCGGTTCCGAGTTCGACACCAAACGCGCGTCGCTCGTCGAGCGACATGTCTTGCGGAAACAAACGCGCGTCTGCGAGTGCTTCACGTGCGGCCGCGAGCGCGAGTGGAACCGTGCGTGGAACGTGTTTGCGATCTTTGGGATTGAGTTGAGCTTCCCAATCGAAGGAAGGAACTTCAGCGGCGATCTGGACCGGGAAACTTGAAGGATCGAAGGCTTCGATTCGGCGCACGCCGCTCTTGCCGGCGACGAGCCCGTTCCAAAATGCCTCTCGTCCGATTCCTAGAGGGGTCACACATCCCATTCCAGTGATTACTACTCGCCGTGGACGCGTGAACCCTCTGAGCATTTTCGACTAACCCTCTGTGTTTAGATCTTCTGACCGCACTCGTTGCAGAACTTCGCACCCGGCGGTAGTTCGTTCTGGCAGTTTGAACACGTTGTCGCGCCCATTTTCGTGCCGCATTCCGAACAGAACTTTGCGGCAGGATTATTTTTACTACCACAGTTCGGACATGCAACACCCGCGGCGCCGCTCGTTGCCGCGGCTGCGGCGCCACTAGCAGCGCCTTCGCGCGACTGTCGCATCGCGTCTGACATCGCACCAGCCATCGCGTTGCCCATCGCAAAGCCCGCGCCGAGACCGACGCCAGTTCCCGCGCCGCCGGACGGATTCTGCGCTGCATCGCGCATCGCGTCAGCGGCTTGAAACTGCGTGTAGCGGCCAACGTCGCCAATGACGCCCATCGACGTGCGTTTGTCCATCGCGGCTTCCACTTCCTGAGGCAGCGAGATGTTTTCGATCACGAACTTGGTTAACTCAAGTCCCCAGCTTTTGAAGTCGTCGTTCATCTTGCCGCGCATGAACGTGCCGAGTTCGTCGTAGTTCGAAGCGAGATCGAGCGCGGCGATTTTGGATTCGCCGAGTGCGTCGGTAAAGCTGCTCACGAGTGTGCGCTTGAGTTGGCCTTCGACGTCTTCGGTGACGAAACGTGAGTTGGTACCGGCGATCTCTTTGATGAAGGATTGCGGATCGCCGACGCGCATCGAGTAGATGCCGAAAGCGCGCAGACGAACCATACCGAAGTCGGGGTCGCGCATCATCACCGGATTCGGCGTGCCCCATTTCAGATCCTGAAACTGTTTGGTGCTGACGAAATAGACTTCGGATTTGAACGGCGAGTTGAAGCCGTACTTCCAGGCGCCGAGCTTCGACAGGATCGGCGTGTTGCCGCCGTCAATCGTGTAACGGCCGGGGGGAAACTGATCGGCGATTTGGCCCTCGTGGACGAACACAGCCGCTTGCGACTCGCGCACGATCAACTGTGCTCCGTTTTTGATCTCCTGGTCGCGCACCGGAAAACGGTAGACGAGCGTGTTGCCGCTGTCGTCGAGCCATTCGATTACCTCAATGAACTGTGAACTCGGGCTGAGACGATCGAGAATTCCCATTTTTTAACCTCATTCTTAGCAAGGGTTTCAGTCAAGCACGGATTATACGCTGAGACGGCGGGATTAGTTGAAGCGCCGTGCGCGATTGTGTCGATTGTGTCGATGGCGGATAAGCAGGAGCGCCGTTAGACCACCCAGCATGTCGATGAAACTGTCGTAAATCGAGCTGGTGCGGGACGGAACAAAGCTCTGGTGGTATTCATCAAGTAGTGCGTAGGCGACGACGAGGGCGAGTGACGCGATGAACCAGCGGTTTGCCAGTGCCGGGCGCGGCGAGGTGCGGAAAGCGCGTGCCGCGAGGAAAGCAAGAATCGCGTATTCGGTGAAATGCGCGCACTTGCGCGTGATTATGTGGATAACGAGGAGTGTTTCGGGAGTCGTGTTGGGAAACAGCCACAGGACGAGTGGGCCAATGATGCGCGATGTGTTTCCGGCGTTGAAGCTGTCGGAAGAAGCGTAGGAGATGAAGATCAGCCAGGCGACGAGAGGAAGATAACGGCTGAGAAATCTGGCCACAGACTAACAGGTCGTTGACAGGATTACAGAATTAACAAGAAGGCAGGTAAGGATGTTGCCTTCCTTGTTCTTGTTAATACTGTTCATCATGTCTAAGGAGCTACAGGGCGGCGGCGCCGGAAACGACTTCGATGATCTCGTTGGTGATCGCGGCCTGGCGGATCCGGTTCATGTTGAGCGTCAAGCTGTCGATCAACTCGCTCGCGTTCTTCGAGGCTGAATCCATCGCGGTCATGCGCGCGCCGTGCTCGGACGCGACGGACTCGAGCAACGCGCGAAAGATCTGCGTCTCAACCAAACGCGGCAGGAGCCGGCTGAAAATCTCTTCGGGCGGTTGTTCGTAAATGTAATCGACGAGCGTGACGGGTTGTTGAGACTTCGTCTCCGGCTCTGGCTCTTTCGCGCGCGAGACCGGAAGCAGTTGGTCCAACACAACGCGTTGAGACAACACCGATTTGAACTCGTTGTAGATGATGAAAACTTTGTCGATGCCGGTATCGTCGGTGTAGAGCTTGATGATCGAGCGCGCGACCTCGAGCGCTTCCGAAAACTCAACGCGGCCTTTGCCGGTTAAACCAATGTACTCGCCCGCAATCACCGCCTTGCGGCTACGGAAGAAATCACGACCCTTGCGCCCGATCGCCAACAGCTCGATCTGCTTGTCGGCATTTTGGCGCATGAACTGTTGCGCGGCTTTCGTCAGGTTTGTGTTGAAAGCGCCGCACAAACCTTTGTCAGCAGTGATCAGGACCAGCAGGTAACGCTCATCGCCACGGAGGTCAAGTAGCGGATGATGAAAGTCTTCGTCGGTTCGCTTCGCCAGCTCGCCCAAAACCTCGCCCATCTTGTCTGCAAATGGACGCGCCGTGACGACGCGATCTTGCGCGCGCCTGAGCTTCGCAGCAGAGACCATCTTCATGGCTTTGGTGATCTGCTGCGTGTTCTTGACCGACTTGATACGCCGGCGAATGTCGAGAAGATTAGGCATCGCTGATCGTTTACGCCGGCTGCGGCGCCGCTGCGGCTCGTGTTACTGGAGTTGCGGCGAAATCGCTCTCACCCGCGGCGCGCTTCTTCCAGTCGTCTTTAAAGTCTTCCAGTACTTGTTTGAGATCGTTCTTGATCTCGTCCGTCAGATTTTTCTTTTCCGCGATCGCTGCGAGCACGCCCGGATGTGAGTTCTCCACGAACTTAAGTAAGCCTGTTTCGAACTGCTTCACGTCTTCGACAGCGATGTCGTCAGTGTAGCCGTTGGTCGCGGCCCAGATGACGAGCACCTGTTTTTCAACGTCCATCGGCTGATACTGCGGTTGTTTCAGAATCTCGGTCAGACGCTGTCCGCGAGCCAACTGTGCTTGCGTCGCCTTGTCGAGATCGGAACCGAACTGCGCGAATGCCTGCAACTCGCGGAACTGCGCGAGGTCAAGACGCAGCGTTCCGGCGACCTGTTTCATCGCCTTGATCTGGGCGGAACCGCCGACGCGCGACACGCTGTTGCCGACATTGATTGCCGGACGGAAGCCGCTGTTGAAAAGATCGGCTTCGAGGAAGATCTGTCCGTCGGTGATCGAGATCACGTTGGTCGGGATGTACGCCGAGATGTCGCCAGCCTGCGTTTCGATGATCGGCAAACTCGTCAACGAACCGCCGCCTTTGACGTCGGAAAGTTTCGCCGCGCGCTCGAGCAGGCGCGAGTGGAGGTAAAAAACGTCGCCCGGGTATGCTTCGCGGCCCGGTGGCCGGCGGAGCAACAGCGAAATCTCGCGGTACGCGGCTGCTTGTTTTGAAAGGTCGTCGTAAATCGTCAGTGCGTGCTTGCCGTTGTCGCGGAAGTACTCGCCCATCGCGGCGCCCGAGTACGGCGCCAGAAACTGCATCGCCGCGGGATCTGAAGCCGTCGCCTTGATGACGATCGTGTAGTCCATCGCGCCATAGTCTTGCAGCGTCCTCACCACTTGGGCCACGGTGGACGCCTTCTGACCGATCGCGACGTAAATGCAGATTACGTCTTTTCCTTTTTGGTTGATGATCGCGTCAACAGCAACCGCGGTTTTTCCTGTTTGACGATCGCCGATGATCAGTTCGCGCTGACCGCGGCCGATCGGCACCATCGCGTCGATCGCCTTGAGGCCGGTTTGCAGCGGTTCCTTCACGGGCTGACGATCGATCACGCCGGGAGCAATGCGCTCGACCGGATAGAAGTGGTCAGTGACGATTGGACCAGCGTCGTCGATCGGATTGCCGAGCACGTCAACCACGCGTCCGACGAGGGCTTCACCGACTGGCACCTGCATGATGCGTCCGGTGCGTTTGACGACGTCGCCTTCGCGAATCGCCTGAAACTCGCCGAACAACACAGCGCCGACTTTATCTTCTTCGAGGTTGAGCGCCAGTCCGCGAACGTCGTGCGGAAACTCGAGCAGTTCGCCGGCCATGACTTTCTCGAGACCGTGAATCTCGGCGATACCGTCGCCGATCTTGATCACGGTTCCGACTTCGGTGACGGTCACGCCGGTATCGAAGTTTTCGATCTGTTTGCGAATGATTTCGTTGATTTCGCTGGCTCTAATTGGTTCCATGATGTCCTCTAAACTTCGCTCGCTTAGCTGCCGACAAGATTCTCTGCCAACCGTCCGAGATTGTTTTCGACGGATCCGTCGAAAACGGTTGAACCGATGCGCGCGACGAGACCGCCGATTATCGCTTCGTCAGTCGCAAAGGTCAGTCGCACTGTCCGTCCGGTCGCGGATGCGAGTGTGTCGTGCAGTGCTTTCTTCAACTCTTCCGGAATCGGTCTCGCTGTTGTGATCTCTGCCGCCACTACGCCGGCGCGCTCGTCGAGAATCTGACCAAACCGCCCCGCAACTTCCGGCAATTGGGCCAGCCGCTGGTTTCTTAACAGTACGCGGAGAAAGCTGCCGGTTGTTTCCCGGGCGCGCGTGCGCGAGATCAACTCCTCGAGTACGGTTCGTTTTTGTTCGTAAGCGACAGTGGGATTAGCGAAGACTTCCTTTAACTGCGGATTACTGTCGATCATTGAAGCCCAAACTTCGATTTCTTTTTGGACTTCCCGTTCCTCGCGGCGCTCGATAACCACATCGGCGAGAGCTGACGCGTACCGGCGCGCGACCGTCTGTATGCTCAAACTCTGGCCCTCCTCAATTCACCGATGCTGTCCTCGATCAACCGCCGGTCAGCTTCCGGACTAATCTCGCCACGCACCCTTTCGCGCGCGACCTCAACACTCTTTTGCGCCAAAAACTGTCGGAGCGATTTGCGTGCGACCTTCGCGGCGTTATCCATTTCGCGCTCTGCTTGTTGTTTCAGTTTCTCAATCTCACGTGTGGCCGCGGCAGCAACCCGTTCCTTCTCTGACTCGGCCTCTTTGCGTGATTGTTCTGTAACCGCGCGGACGTCGGCATCGACTCTACTCAACAGCGAGTCGGCCTCCGCCATCTTCGCAACTGCGAGTGCTTTCTGTTCCTGCGCCTGGACCAGTTCCTTCTTAATCGCCTCACGGCGCGCGCCCAAGGCTTCGCTGATGGGCCGCCGCAAAATGTAAATGCCGACAGCTAGAAAGATAGCCAGGTTGAGAAACTTCCACAGCTCAAGGCCGGGATAGTTAAAGACGCTCGTTCCTTCTGCCAACGCGAGTATGTTCATTTCCGTGTTAACGATGTGAGATTCGACTAACTTATTGAACTGGCCGGCGCAGTATCTGCGAACTGATCAAATTGCCGATCGTCGCCGCCTGCGTTTCCAACTCTTCGCGAACCTGTTGTTCCTGCTGCCGCGTGGTTTCGACCTGTGCGGCTACGGTCTGCGATATTTGTTCTCGATACTGACGGACTTTCTCGTCCTTCTCTTTTACCGCCGCAGCACGTTCCTTTTCGAGCAGTCGATATCCTTCCGTACGAGCCTCTCGCAAAGCGGCGTTGTATTGCCTGACCTTTTCTTCGGTTTCAGCCGCGAGCGTCTCAGCCTCTTTAATCCGACCTTCCACTTGCCGTTCGCGTTCGGCGAGTATCTCGTTGATCGGTTTCAGCAGCGTTCGGTTGAGAATAAAGACCATCACCACCACCAGCACAAGGTGGAGCAGTAACGTACCGTCAGGCACCAACTGAATTTGGGCGAGAAACATCCGCTTCCTCTAAATGAATAATTAACTTTGCCTGCCGAAAAGCGCGCGAGTCTAACATGCACCACCTACATCCGCCAAACGACCCCACGAATCTCACCGGGTTATGCCACTTGCTTTACATTGTAACGCTGCCCGGTTGTACTTATTACATCCGGCTCGTCGAGAGCAGCAAATTGTAGATTCGATCCAGGTCCTGATTACTGAAAAAGCTGACCTCGATCTTCCCCGGTCCTTCGCCCCGGAGTTGAACAATCCTGACCTGCGTGCCAAGCGCACGCCGTAGCTTGGTCTCAGCGGCGCGGATGTTTGGATCCACGGCGCTGGCGGCCTTCGCCGGTGAACCTTCGACGGCTTTGCGAACCAGGTGTTCTGTGGCTCTGACAGAGAGCGCACCGTCAATAACCTGTCGAGCGATCTTGCGCTGAAGATCCACGTGCGCCAATCCGAGAATCGTTCGCGCGTGTCCGGTCGAAAGGCGCCCCTCAACGACGAGCTGCTGCAAATCGTCGGGAAGTTTTAGCAGGCGCAGATAGTTCGTGATGTACGAACGATCTCGGCCGACACGTGCGGCGAGCGCTTCCTGCGTAAGTCCCACGTTCTCGATTAATCGCTTGTAAGCCTGTGCCTCCTCAATCGGATTGAGGTTTTCGCGTTGGATGTTTTCAATGAGCGCGATTTCCAGAAGATCTTGATCCGGAACTTCTTTTACGACGACCGGGACTTTTGAGAGTCCGGCAAGCCGTGCCGCGCGCCAACGTCGCTCGCCTGCGATGAGCTCATAACGCTCCCCTTGCCGCCGTACCAGCAGTGGTTGCACGATCCCGTGAGTACGGATCGAGTCCGCCAACCCCTCGAGGCTACCCTCGTCAAAATGGGTGCGCGGCTGCATTGGCCCCGGAACAATCGAGTCAAGCTCGACTTCTGTCTGATCGGGACCGAGATCGACCGTCGTATCAGACGACAGTAGAGCTCCCAGTCCTCGACCCAGTGCTTTTCGATTCATAGACAATCTCCCTGGCTAGCTGTGAGTAAGCTTCGGCGCCCTTCGAATGCGCGTCGTAACTAAAAATCGGCTTGCCGTAGCTGGGCGCTTCGGCGAGCCGGATGTTGCGTGGAATCACTGTCTGGAAAACCTGAAGACCATAAAAGTCGCGGAGATCAGCCGCCACGGCAGCCGACAAGTTCGTTCGTTCGTCATACATCGTGAGGAGAAGCCCTTCGATCATCAATCCGGGATTGTGCAGGCGCCTGATTCGCGCAAGTGTGTCGAAGAGCTCTGTAACGCCTTCGAGGGCGTAATATTCACATTGAATCGGCACCAGCAGTGACTTTGCGGCAGTGAGGGCATTCAGAGTCAACAGTCCGAGCGATGGCGGACAGTCGATGATGATGTAATCGTAGTTCTCCTCGATCGTCGACAGCGCGCGCTTCAAGCGAAACTCCCGCTGCCCAACCTCGACCAACTCGATTTCGGCGCCCGCTAAGTCTTTGTTTGCAGGAATTATGTCGAGAGATTCAAACGGAGAGCGCTGGGTTACCGACGAAACCGGCTCGTCCAGTACAAGGCTGTGGTAGAGATTTCTGCGAAAACTGCCGCGCTGGATGCCGATGCCTGAGGTCGCATTTCCCTGCGGGTCGGCATCTACAAGGAGTACTCTATTGCCCCACTTGGCAATAACTGCCGCCAAATTGACCGCCGTCGTGGTTTTTCCCACTCCGCCCTTCTGGTTTGCGACAGCTATTATTCTCGCCATTTATTCTCCGCGGTAAACTAACACACTCCCGTTCAACCGAGCCACACCGACCACCCGTGGACTCGTTTTATTGACCCTGATGTTTCACGTGAAACCATCCGCCTTAAACGGGCCACGTGAAACATCGCCGGGCTAAACTGCCTTTTGTTGTAAGGACAGGAACACAAGCAGCGTCGACAGCGCCGCCGGTGTGAGTCCCGGCAGACGCCTCGCTTCTCCAAACGTTTCCGGTCGAGCACGATCCAGCCGCTCGACCACCTCGTGCGACAGACCGCTGATGCCGCCAAAGAACATGTCGCGCGGTATTTTTAAAGTGTCGTGCTGGTATAACCTCGCGATAGTCGCTTTTTGCGACTGGAGATACCCCTCATAGAGCGAATCCGCCAAAACCGAATTGAGATCGGCTTCGCTCACCGGTTTTAAATCAGCCGGCAGCAACGACATGATCAAGTTCGCCGGGACGCGCGGGCGCTTCGCTAATTGAGCCAAAGAGATCACATCCCCCAGATCCGCTCCGAGCAGCGCGCTCACAGCGGCATGTTGCGCGTCCGAACGGCGAAAACGAGTCTCATCGAGCTCGGTGCGTAAGATCGCGAGACGGGTCTGTCGCGAGTAGAAGCGATCCCAATCGGAATCTCCGACCAGCCCCAAGTCCCTGCCATATCTTTGAAGTCTCTCGTCGGCGTTGTCGTAACGCAGCGCCAGGCGATACTCCGCACGCGACGTGAAGATCCTGTAAGGCTCGTCAACGCCCTGCTTGATCAGGTCCTCAATAAGGACACCGATATATGACTCCTCGCGCCGCAGCCGGATCGATTGCCGATCCTGCGTGTAGAGGGCAGCGTTTATTCCGGCTACCAGCCCCTGACACGCAGCCTCTTCGTAGCCGGTCGTCCCGTTGATCTGTCCCGCGTGGAAAAGTCCCGGCATACGGGACGTCTGTAGGTCGGGCCCGAGTTCTCGCGGATCAACGAAGTCATATTCGATCGCATAACCCGGCCGGATGATTCGGGTCTCATCGAGCCCGGGAATCATTCTTATCAGTTCCTGCTGTAGCTCGGCCGGCAACGAAGTCGAGAAGCCATTCAGGTAGACCTCGTTGGTGTCGTGTCCTTCGGGTTCGAGGAAAAGCTGGTGGCGCGACTTATCGGAAAATTTAACTACCTTGTCTTCAATCGACGGGCAATACCGCGGACCGACGCCCTTAATGGTTCCGGAATAAAGCGGCGATTCGGCAAGATTCTCCCGGATCGCCTCGTGTACTTCAGGCGTGGTGTATCCGATATGACATTGAATTTGTTTCTGTACGATGTGATCCGTCGAGAAGGAAAACGGTACGGGAACCTCATCGCCCGGCTGCGGCTCGAAGGCATCCCAATCAATAGTCCTCCCGTCCAGGCGGGGCGGCGTCCCAGTTTTCAACCGTCCGACAGGAAAACCAAGTCGTTTCAAAGCTTCCGATAACTCGACCGCGGCGGGTTCGCCAGCGCGGCCGCCTCGATAAGTTCGGCGTCCCGTGTGAATCAGGCCATTGAGAAACGTGCCCGTCGCAACGACGACCGCACCGGCACCAAACCGACGACCGTCTTCCAGCTCCACACCAACAAGTTTTCCATTGTGAAGAACAAAGTCGACGACCTTTCCCTGGCGAAGGTGCAGGTTTGAAGTGGCTTCGAGCGTTCGCCGCATCTCAGCACGGTAGCGCAAACGATCCGCCTGCGCTCGCGGCGACTGTACCGCGGGTCCACGTGAACGATTCAACAGCCGGAACTGAATGCCTGTGCGGTCGATGACTCGGCCCATGATTCCGCCGAGCGCGTCGATCTCACGCACCAGATGTCCTTTCGCAATGCCGCCGATCGCGGGATTGCACGACATTTGGCCAACCAGATCGAGATTGAGCGTGATCAGACCTGTTTCCGCGCCGAGGCGCGCTGCCGCCGAGGCGGCTTCGCATCCGGCGTGGCCGGCGCCAATCACGATGACATCAAAACGCTCGTCGAACGACATCACTACTTCCCAATACAAAACGTCGCAAAGATCTCCGACAGTATATCTTCGGTCGTGGTCTCTCCAGTGATCTGACCCAAAAACTTCAGCGCATTGTGCAGCGGAGCCAGGACCAACTCCTCACTGTGCCGATCTCGAAAGCACGCATGCGCCAACTCGAGCTCTCGTTTCGCACTGCACAGCAAATCATAGTGCCGCGCATTCGTAACCAATAAACTTCCATTCTCAGCGCCCGCACTGTTCAGCCTCGCAAGGATCGCACTGTGCAACGCAGGAAATCCGTCTCCAGTTCGCGCCGATACATTAATCGCTTCAACATCCTCAACACAACGCGCCATGGGTTGAAACGAAGGCAAGTCGCTCTTGTTCATCACAACCAGGCGGCGAGTATCAGCAGTCTGCTTCAGCAGCTCGTCGTCTTCTGGTTCAAGTTGATTAGAACCGTCGAGCACTAGCAAAACCAGATCGGCATCTCCCATAGCTCGATGCGTTCTCTCGATCCCGAGCGACTCGACGTTGTCGCTCGTTTCGCGAAGACCTGCGGTGTCGGTGAGCACAACCGGCACGCCACCGAGGTCAATCGACTCCGACAACGTGTCGCGAGTTGTGCCCGGAACATCAGTAACAATCGCCCGCTCGCTCCTCACTAAACCATTGAATAGACTGGACTTACCGACATTCGGCCGGCCTGTTATCGCAATTCTGGCACCATCCTGCAAGAGCCGCCCAGCACTATAACTCTGACTCAACCGATCCACGCCGGCGATAACAGAACCCAATATCTCCTCAACCTGATTCATCTGCGGCGCGGGCAGATCGTCTTCAACAAACTCCAACGCCGACTCCAACAACACGATTACATGGACCAGTCGCTCTTTAAACGGATCGAGCGTCTTCGACAACTCTCCATTCAACTGTCGCGCTGCTTGCTTCACCGCGGCGTCAGTCTGCGCGGCGATCAAATCTCGAATCGCTTCTGCCTGGGCCAGGTTGATTTTTCCGTTACTCAACGCACGGAGCGTGAACTCTCCCGGTCCAGCCAATGTCGCACCTGACTCGAGCGTCGCATCAATGATGCGTCGCACGATCGCCGGCGATCCATGACAACTAATCTCTACAACGTCTTCACCGGTTAACGAATGCGGCGCGGGAAAACAAGTGATGAGAACCTGGTCCAACTCTTCATCGCCAGCTTTCAACGTCGTCAACGTCGCACGCCGCGGCTCAAACCGATCGACGTGCGCCATGCGCAGCGTAATCGCGATCGCTTCTGGTCCACTCAAACGAATTACAGCCAAGGCGCCTCGGCCCCTTGGCGTGGATAGTGCAACGACAGTACTCATCACAATTGTAGGGAAACAAACGAGCTGGTGGGTTTGGCTCTGCTGTTACGAGTTCCTGGGCGCAGAACTCTTTCGCACGATTCTCAACTTACGTTCCGAGCCTTCGCCGATCGACTCGGTAGCTAAATCCTCACTGTCCGCAAGCGTCAGGTGAATGATGCGCCGTTCGTTTGCACTCATCGGTTCAAACGTAAACGCCACTCCGGTTTGGCGCACCCGATTCGCAGCGAAGTTTGCCATCGTTTGCAGTTCGGCCTCGCGCGTGGCGCGAAATCCGTTGACGTCGCAGACCAGTCGCGCGCTTCCGGTGAGACTGCGGCCGAACACCTGATTAATCAAGTGCTGCAAAGCTTCCAACAGTTCACCAGTTTGCGCTTGCAGCAGTTCGGAATCCTTGCCCTCGATGTCCAGCACTTCGCCGGCAACACCCTGTTTCACGGCCACACGCAACTGTAGACCGGTCGCGTCAAACACGTCCTCGAGATACTGCGCTGCTTGTTGCGTAACTTCAGTCATTCACTAGCCTCACGTTTGCGCCGGCGCTGATTTGATCGGCTTCTTCGGCGGAGGCGCTTTTTTCCCAGGCGGCGGAGGTGTTTCAACTTCATCATCGTCCGTCTTGGTCCAACGATTGATGAAGAACTGCTGCGTGAAGCCGACAATGTTACCCACCAGCCAATATAAAACCAAACCCGACGGCGCGCTCCACAATATATAAAGCATGAAGAGCGGCATACCTATCGCCATCATTTTTCTTTGCAATGGATCCGCAGACGGCGCCGGGGTCATTAATTGTAGCACCACCATCGTGCCGGTCATGAGAATCGGTAGGATGTGAATGAAGTACGGCTCGGCGGCCGACAGATCGGGAATCCATAAAAAGCTCGCCTGACGAAAGTCGAGCGAGATCGTGATCGCGCGATACAGTGCAAACAGGAACGGCATCTGAATGAGCAAAGGCAAACATCCGCCGAGCGGATTGCCTTCCTTCATCAGGCGCAGTTGCTCCATCTGCAACTCTTTCATCCGCGGATCGTTCTGCTTCATCCCTTTGAGCTTCTCTTGCAGCTCCTTCATTCGCGGCGCAAGCTTTTGCGCCTTCTTCATCGCTTTCGAAGAGCGCCATTTCAACGGGAAGAAGAGCGAATAGATAACGATCGTAAAGAGGATGATCGCGAGACCGTAACTGCTCGTTAGCCTGTAAAGATAAGTAATCGCCTCGAGGATCGGCACCGCCAGCGGACGCGATATCCAACCGAGATAACCGTAGTCGATCAAGCCATCGAGATCGACCGGACGCTGAACTGTTTTACTTACTAATTCACTCGCGCCTGTAAGCAGGTAGTGATCCTTTGGACCAGCGTAAATGACCGTGGACGAACCGTCTGCCGGCACTGGTACCGAAGCTGTGATCAGGTACCACTTCTCAGCCGCGCGACCATTCGGCTTATGCTCGTACGCAACTGTGTGATACTCGAGTCCGTCCGTTTTTTTCGGCGGCACCGCCACCATCGCGAAGTACGTATCAGCAACGCCGGCCCAATCAACCGGACCATTTAACACCAACTTATCCGGACTCTTGCTATTGCCGTTGATTGACGCCGCGAGATGTCGTTCGAGTTTGTCTCCTGCGTAAGAAACGGCTTCCGGAGCGACTGAATAAAACGTGTGATGAGTAATCCCCTGGTCGCCGATACTCGGTCCGATCGTCACCTTCACTTGGGGAACGATCGCGTCACCACGTTTCACCTGTACCGCAAGATTGGTTTGATACTGGTCGGCATTGAAGCTGATCGTTTTTCTAACCTGGAGCCCGTTGGAATCATCGAGCACAAACGTGAGCTGCTTTGTCTCACCCGCTGCGAGACTCAACTCCACATCGCCGTTCGAAACATCCGCGCCTTCGACGCGATACGTCGACGAAGATAACAACGTGTCGAGCGCGGCATCTCCCGTTTGCACCTGCAACGGCACCAGCCGCGGCTGTCGCTTCAGTCCTTCCGGCGAGATCAGCTCGAGCGGTTTTTTGTCGCTCTTGTGACCGGCAACCGAGTAGATATCAGTATTGCTGTGCTTGTTCTTTTTTATGACCCAACTGATTGGTTCAGCGCCACGGGTATCAAACTTCGCGTCGTAAAGATCAGTTTTGACGGTGATCGTGCGTTGCGGAGCTTGGTTTATGGTTGTTACGGGCGCGGAGCTCGGAGCCGTAGGAACAGGAGATTGCGTCGTGTTTGCAGTAGCCGTTGGCGCCGGACTCGGCGTCGCACCTGCCTGCTGATCTGTGGGCGGTTTCGGAGCTGGATAGAAAAAGGTCCACAGCAGAAGAATTGCCGCGGAGATCATTAAAGCAAGTAGAAGTCGTCGTTGTTGCATTGGTGGACGTCTTACCTAACCGGCTATTTAACCGGATCGTAGCCTCCGGGATTAAATGGATGGCAACGAAGCAGTCGCCGGGCAGCCAGCAGAGTTCCCCGCGCCGCACCGTAGCGGGAAATCGCGTCGACTGCATATTCCGAACAAGTAGGAGTGAAACGGCACGAAGGAGGTAGTATTGGAGAGATTGCCAACTTATAAAATCTGAGAAATGAAATCAGAACCGTCTTCACACAACCATCGCTTACCTGACAGGATCTTTATGTTCCAGTCTGCCAACCTTCTCAATTATTCCCTCTAACTCCTCACGCGGCGCATTTAACTTCTGACTCAACACTGCGGGTTTTGCGTTCAAAACCCAATCGTAACTTTTAGTCAGCGCACTTAACGACGGTTCATTCGATCGAAAAGTTTCACGAAGTAAACGCTTGGCTCGATTTCGCTGTACGGCTTTTCCGAGCGCCTTCTTCGAAGCGGTCACTCCCAGGCGATGATTCAATGCGTCGTTCTCCAGCACAAATACGGTGATAAATACGCCGTCGTACCGTTTACCGTTCCTGTAGACGTGCTGGAATTCTCCCGAATCTCGCAAGTGGTTCCGCATGTCTAACGACGCAAACGCGGTTCTCAGTAATGCGCCGGAGTAAGTCGCTTACGTCCTTTGGCGCGGCGCCGTTTCAGCACCAGCCGTCCATTCTTGCTCGCCATGCGCGCGCGAAAACCGTGGGTCTTCGCCCGGCGTCTATTGTTAGGTTGAAAAGTGCGCTTCGACATAGTGATGAATCTCCTCTAAAACGAAAACGCTAAGACTAATCTTCGCCAGAATTTATGTCAAGAAAACGCGAGGGTATTTGGCATGGCCCAGAGTTATATCTGTACGGGAATCGTACCTTACTCAAGTGTTTGGCTCGGCGTTAAACAGCGCTTGGAGATATTACTTTCTGTCGCTTGATTACGCCGAAACTTCTATGTTAGTCTCCGCTCGCTTTAAGACTGACCGCCCTGTAAACAGTTGATACTACAAGACTTTAAAGCATTACTTTAATGCCGTAGGACTTTTTCCACTCCCTGTGGAAAACCTTGTGGAAAAGTCTCGGCAGTGGTTGATTGGGTCCGGCGGACAAGGGAGTTGGGAGAGGTAGACGTTAGAGTTCTGCGGATAGGCTTACCGCCGGCGGCGTACGGTTCTATTACGGGGCTTTTAGTCAATTGAGACCTTCCCTTCACGTTTTTTCAGATGAACACTTCTGTTGAGACTAATGTTTGGGGTCGTATTCTTCATTCCCTCGAGGGCAGGCTCAATCAACAAGCTTTAGAAACATGGTTCCGGCCAATCCAGTTTGAGCGGCTCGACAATTCGCAACACGTCATCCATTTGCGAGCGCCGAATCAGATCGTCAAAGACTGGGTCGTCAGCAACTACGCGCAGGCGCTTGATGAATCGCTCAACGAGCAGCGACTCGCCGGCTATTCAGTCGGTTGGGTGATTGGGAAAATGCCGGAGTGGACTCCGGAACCTATAGTGCCTTCCGTAGAACCAACCACAAACATCAGCGCTGAAGTCACAAACGAACCGTCAGTCGATGTCGGTCAACCACTGAACATCTCGGCCTCTTCTGTTCTAAACGAACCTTCGCTGAGCGCTAAATACACTTACGACAGCTTCGTTGTCGGTTCCTGTAACCAGTTTGCGCACGCAGCTTCGCTCGCGGTTGCCGAAGCGCCTGGTCGAACTTACAACCCACTCTATCTGTACGGCGGCGTTGGTCTCGGCAAGACGCACCTGATGCACGCGTGTGGCCACGCCATTAAATCTCGCAATCAACATCTCAAACTCTGCTACATCTCGTCAGAACGATTCATGAACGATCTGATCAACGCGATTCGTTACGACAAGACACAGAGTTTTCGTGAGAAGTATCGATCGGTTGACGTGCTATTGATCGACGATGTGCAGTTCATGGCCGGCAAGGAGCGCACGCAGGAAGAATTCTTTCACACGTTCAACGCGCTCTACGATCAGCAGAAACAGATCGTGATCAGTTCTGACTGTCCGCCGCGCGAAATACCGACACTCGAAGAACGTCTTCACTCTCGTTTCGAGTGGGGATTGATCGCTGACATTGAACCTCCGGATCTTGAAACCAAGATCGCGATTCTCAAACGTAAAGGTGATGCGATCGGCGTTACGATTCCCGACGACGTCGCAATATTCATCGCCGGCCGAGTGAAGAGCAACGTTCGTGAGCTCGAAGGATCGCTGGTGCGTTTGATCGCGATCTCTTCGTTGCGCGGTGAACCGATTTCCAAAGTCCTGGCCCAGGATGCGATTCGAAATTTCGCCAAGGAAGAAGAGCCAGGCGTAATCACGATTCAGCAGATTCAAAAGTTAGTAGCGTCGACGTACAAGTTGACGATTGACGAGTTGGTGTCGAAGAACAACGCACGAAACATCTCACATCCGCGGCAAGTGGCGATGTATCTGTGCAAGCATTTAACGAAGCACAGTTATCCGGAGATCGGCCGGGCGTTCGGTGGAAAACATCACACCACCGTCATGCACTCTGTGGAAAAGATCGAGTCGCTGGTGGCGACAGATTCGACGTTGCAACGGCTAATTACCGAGCTCTCGGAGTCGTTACAGAAATAACTTTCCACATTTTCACAGGTCCCCACCGCGAACGTTTTGTGGAAATGTGATAATGTTTCGTCACCGCAGATTTTTTCCGAAACTCAAGCCGAAACTTATAAAAGTTTCCACAGCGCTTGATCGGTGCTAAGCAGGCAGTCGTAAAGGGTTTAGCTGGTTTTCCACAAATCCACAGGCACCTACTGCTGCTACTAGAGATTTATATGTTGTTTTTAAATTGGTAGCTACAGAATCGCGCAGTGGATTAGCGAAGGAGTCGATAGCAATGCAATTCGTCGTAAGCAAACAGAACCTGCAAAAAGAACTCGGATTCGTTCAAGGCGTCGTCGAGAAGAAGAACACGATTCCGGTGCTCTCAAACATTCTCATCGAGTCAGTCGGCGAAAGCACGATTCGCATTACGGGAACGGATCTCGACGTGACGATTCGCTGCGACATGGATGCCGAGGAGATCACAACGCCGGGTTCGATGTGCGTGCAGGCACGTAAGCTTTTTGAAATTGCTCGACTGCTTCCCGACGCGCCCGTGAGTTTCAAAAAGGAAGACAACGAATGGGTGACGGTTAAATGCGATCGCGCGCGCTTCAAGATGGTTGGCGTCGCGCGTGACGCGTTTCCGGAAGTGCCTTCGTTCAAGTCGGCGCCGACGAAACTCGCGGCCAACGTCATCAAGACCTTCATCGATCGCACGATCTTCGCAATCACGCAGGAAGAATCACGCTACACACTTTCGGGCG
>DATELP010000229.1:0-21256 GCA_035276425.1 Pyrinomonadaceae bacterium | reverse complement strand
GTAAAGCATCCACACCGCGTGACGTTCCGACATGCCCAACGCCACCAGTCGATGCGACGTGTGATCTCGTCCGCCCTGCGACGCCGCGCGGCCGGAAAGTTTGCGCAACACGGTGACAAACGTCGTATCGAAGATCGGAATGAAGAGCACCAGGATCGGCACTGCCAGCACGGGCAACAAACTGCGCGTTCGTCCGCCGCTGACATTGATCAGCGCGGAACTCGCCAGAAAGAACCCGACAAACATCGAACCGCAGTCGCCCATGAAGATCGACGCGGGATTCGAGTTGTACATCAGGAACCCGAGCAGCGCGGCCGCAAAGAGCAGCATGATCAGCGCTTCGGTGAACTGGCCGCTGTTGACAAAACTCAGCGCGAGAAATCCGGCGGCAATGATCGCAATGCCCGACGCGAGGCCGTCCATGTTGTCGAGCAGATTGATCGCGTTCGTGATGCCGATCAGCCAGAAGATGGCCAGCGCCATGTTCAGCAGAACGGATCCGGTCCACGGCAGTGAAAGTCCGTAATAAACGACGAAGGCTGCGCCGAGCACCTGGCCGATCAGTTTCTGGTAGGGCTTGATGTGCAGCACGTCGTCGACGAGTCCGACGACAAACAAAAACGTGCTGGCTAGCAGAATTTTAGAACCGTAGACCGTGCGCGGAATGAAGACGAAGTAGCAGATGATAACTGTAGCCCAGATCGCGATCCCGCCGAGCATCGCGGTCGGTTTCTTGTGCCAACGATCGCTCTTCGGCTTAGCGACCATGCCGGTGCGGCGAGCGAACGCGCGCACGAGTGGCGTGAGCAGTAAGGCTAGAACGAACGCGGCGGCCACGGCCGTCAGCGTACGTGAGCTAAAGGGCATAGTCAGTGCAAAGCCATCCACAGATTACGCCGACTCTGGGTAATCCGTGGAGGGTTCCGTTTTCAATGCTTCAATCGTTATTTGCGGCGGCCGCTCTGGTAATCTATGACGCTCTCAAGAATACCATCGAGACTCATCTCTGGCCGAAACCCAACCAACTCGCTGACCTTCGAAATATCCGGCACGCGGCGCGGCATGTCTTCAAAACCTTCCTCATACGCCTCGTCGTAAGGCACAAACACGATGTCTGAATCCGACTGCGTCAGGTGCTTCACGCGCTGCGCGAGTTCGAGAATCGTGATCTCCTGGTTCGATCCGATATTGAACACCTGCCCAACTGCGCTGTTGCTGTCCATCAAGTTGATCAGCGCGCCCACGACGTCGCCGACGTAACCAAAACAACGGCTCTGTTTCCCATCGCCATAAACCGTGATCGGACGGCCGGAGAGCGCCTGCTTCACAAACGTCGGGATGACCATGCCGTATTGGCCGGTCTGTCGCGGGCCGACGGTGTTGAAAAGCCGCACGACGATCGTCGGCAGTTTCTTTTCGCGCCAGTAGGCGAGCGCGAGAAACTCATCGATCGCTTTCGAACACGCGTAACTCCAGCGGCCTTTCGTCGTCGCTCCCATGACGAGATTCCCGTCTTCACGAAACGGCACGTCGCCGCTCAAACCGTAAACTTCCGACGTCGACGCGATCAGCACCTTTTTCTTTTTCTTGTTTGCCAGCGACAGGACGACTTCAGTGCCGCGAACGTTCGTCTCGATCGTTCGCACCGGGCTCTCGACGATCAATTTCACGCCGACCGCGGCGGCCAGATGGAAAACGACGTCGCATTGATCGACAAGTTCGGCCGTGACCGGATGATTGTGAACACTCTCGATCGTGTAATGAAAATGCGGATGTTTTTTGAGGTGTTGAATGTTCTCGATAGTGCCCGTCGAGAGATCGTCGATCACGTAAACCTCATCGCCGCGCTGGATGTAAGCGTCAGCCAGATGAGATCCGATGAAACCAGCGCCGCCTGTGATAAGTACTCGCAACCGTTATGCTCCTTCAGGAATATTTCGCAACCGGCAATTCGCAGTTCGCAGTTCGTTCGCGATTCAGCAACTGGCCGTAAAGATCTTTAATGTCTTCGAGCAGGCGTTCCTTGCGATAGTTGTGGTCAACAAATTCAAACCCACGCTTTCCTAACCGATCCCGCAAAGATTTGTCTTCAATTAATCTCCCTAAACCTGCGGCAAACGCGTCAACATCGTAAGGACGGACGCTTATACCTCGCTCGCAAACACTGTAAACACCTTCTTCAACAACATCGCCGAGGAGATCCACAACGCCGCCAACGCTCGTCGCGATAACAGGTCGTGCATTCGCCATCGCCTCGATCAGCGTCAACGGCGTGCCTTCGTTGCGCGACGTCAACGCACAGATATCCAGCGCCGGATAAAAGTACTCGGGATCTTTCCGACCACCGGCAAAAATCACCTTTTCTTCAACGCCCAATGATCGCGCCTGTTGTTCGAGACTTTCACGCAACGATCCGTCACCAACGATCACGAACCTTACATTTTCAAAATTCGTGCGCGCCACGCTTTGCAAAAACATCTCGTGGTTCTTGATCTCAGTCAGCCGCCCGACGATCCCAACCAGCGTCACGTCATCACCGATCCCCAGTTCCTCGCGAAACCGCGCCCGGCGGCTCTCACGATCCGCAAAGATCCCAAGGTCCAACCCCAGCCGCACCACCCGAAACTGATCCTGTCTCCCAACGTGAAACGCTTGATTGATCTCTTCTTTCTGCTGTTCGCTAACCACGAGAATTCGATCCGTGGCACACTTCGCTAAAACCCTCTCAACAGTCAAAAAAACACCCGTTTTCAAACGTCCGTAGTAACTATGAAACACGTGTCCGTGATACGTGTGTACAAACTTGCACGGCCGCGGTCGTCCAACCAAAACTCCCGGCGTCAACCAGCGATAAAAGAAACCCGCCACGCGTCCGACCGTTCCCGCTTTCGCCGTGTGCGTGTGCACGATGTCCGGCTTTTCACGCAGCAACAGCCGAAACAACTTCCACGTCGTGATCGCATCCTTCAAAGATATCTCGCGGCTCATCTCGGGAATGTACAGCGGCGTCACGCCCGTCTGTTCGGCAAAGTAACTCATGTCTTCTTCGCCTTCAGGCACCGTTCCCGCAACGAGCAACGATCGATAACCCGCCTCCTCCAACCCCGACGTCAACCACACGACATGCTTCGCCGGCCCCCCAACATTCAACCGCGCGATGATGCGCACCACTTTTGTGTGCTGTCCGTCAGGCATATTTCCTTAGCCACAAAAAGCACAAACCGGCAAATGCATTAATAGACTTCTTGTGCTTCTTTGTGGCTCAGTTTGTTCGCGCCGGTTTCCGCGACGAGTTTCGACGCGTTCAGCAAACTCTCGAACGTTCCGGCATCGGTCCACCAGCCTTCAAGCTCTTCCCACGTCATCTCTTCACGCTCGATGTACGCGTTGTTGACGTCAGTGATCTCGAGTTCACCGCGGTCCGAAGGTTTCAGCGAGCGAATGATGTCGTAGACGTCGCCGTCGTACATGTAAACACCAATCACCGCATAGTCTGACTGCGGCACGCCCGGCTTCTCTTCGATGTAAACCACGCGGCGGCCATCGAGTTTTGGCACGCCGAAGCGCTGCGGATCCGGCACCTTCTTCAACATGATCTTCGCGCCGCCGCCCTGTGTGCGATACGCGTCAACAGCCGCGCAGATGTTTCCCTCGATAATGTTGTCGCCGAGCACGACGCACACCGGTTCGCCCGCAGCAAAATGCTCGACGAGTGAAAGCGCTTCGGCGATGCCGCCTTCGCCTTCCTGGTACGCGTAGTTGAGGTGCTTCAGGCCAAACGCCTTGCCATTGCCGAGCAGTCTCAGAAAATCACCCGCCGAACTCCCGCCGGTTACCACCATGATGTCGGAAATGCCGGCGTTGACGAGTGTTTGAATTGGGTAAAAGATCATCGGCTGGTTGTAAACCGGCAGCAGATGTTTATTTGTGACCGAGGTGAGCGGACGCAATCTCGTCCCCAAGCCTCCTGCAAGCACGACGCCTTTCAACGCTGTCCTCCAGAACGGGTTTATCGTACAGCGAAAACTTTCATTGAATCACCGAGACGACTGAGGTTTAGAAAACTGTTTACGGTGCTCTTGAGCGCCCGGCGCGACCGGCTTTTCATCAGCGATTCGTTTAACTGTTGACTCGTCAACACCCGGTCGAAATGTTGATCGACGGTCTTCGGCGCTTCCTTCGCGTGGCTCAGCGCGTGCCAGATCTCGACGGGGTTGCCACCCGTCGTGTCGACGCGTACGTCGTGAAAGCCGGCTTCGCGCAACAACGCTTTTAGACCACGGATTGAGAATAGCTGTAGATGCTCCGGCGGCCAAATGCAGCGCCACTTTAATCCCAGCGTTCGAGCCGAAATACCGCGCGCGTGCGGCGTCGTGGTCCAGAAAAGTCCACCGGGACGCAGTATCCGCACGACTTCCTGAAGCAACGCACGTGGTTCAGGAATGTGTTCCAGCAGTTCGGCGGCGGTTACGACGTCGAAGTGTCCGGACGGATATCGAGCCTCGTGCAGTTCGCCTTCAAAGACTTCGAAACCGAGTTCGCGCACGTGATTCGCGGCGTGCGACGAAACGTCGAGCCCTTGTGCGTTCCAGCCGTGATCACGCGCGGCTTGCAGCAAACCACCCGCGCCGCAACCGAGATCCAGCAGCTTGTTGGTTTTGCGAAATGACGCAAACTCCGCAACGATCTCTCGCAGTCGTTGTAGGACGAAAGGCGGCGTTTCGATCTCCTCGTCTTTCAGATAGTAGCCGAGATAAAAATACGAGCTTGAATACCACGGTGAATACGGCGTGTAGACCGTGCTGCAATCTCGACAGGAAACAATTTCCAATTCATTCTTAACACCGAGCTTCTGGGCGTCGGTGGAACCACAGGCGACGCACGCACGCGTCGTCTTCTCCACCCGCGGATCCTCCGCCAGAATCCGCTGCCCCGCGAAGTCTTCGATTTTGTTTGCCGACTGCATTAAACGCGCTCTGTAATACCGAAAACGTTGGCTCAAATACGCCGAAGGCGTTGACCAATTTCAGCCCAAGGCTGACGCGTTGCGCGGCAACCTTGGGAAGCAAAATATTTAGAAGCCTCAACGCTGAAAGCGTTGGCAAGTGCTGATCTCGAGTTTGCCAACGCTTTCAGCGTTGGGAATCGTCTTGTTTTCTTAGTCCCAGGGTTGAAACAACCCTGGGCTGACATTAGTTAACGCCTTCGGCGTTGCAGCCCACGCGCTGTGGGTTTAGTCACAAAATCACTTAGTTAGTCGATAAAACGGTTGAACCAGAGTTCGAGCATCAATAACGTCCAGAGCTGGTGCGAATAGTCGCGTTCGCCGCGTGCGTGTAGTTCGACTATTTGCCGCACCGCATCCGGTTTGAATAGACCGCGCCCGAGCGCCTTCTCCGAAAGCACGACCTCGCGCAGAAACGGCTGCATCTTGCCGCGAAACCAGTGACCGATCGGCACCCCAAAACCCATCTTCCGCCGATTGAGATTTTCACTCGGCAACAGCTTCTTCAGCACCTTCTTCAACAGATACTTGCTCGTCAGCCTGCGCAGTTTCAGCTTCTGCGGCAAACTCGCCGCAAACTCAATCACGTGATGATCCAGAAACGGCGAACGCGCTTCGAGCGACACCGCCATCGTCGCGATGTCGACTTTCACGAGCAGATCGTTCGGCAAGTAAGTCATCTGATCCGTCAACAACATCGCGTCGAGAATCCCGATGCCATTCGCGCGTTTGAACCACTCGCCCAACACACCACTCGCATTCGCGCCCGCGATCTGTTCGCGGAAAGCGTCTGAATACAGCGGCTGTTTCGTCTGTTCGTTGAAAACGCTCATCCAGTGCATGTAGCGATCGACCTTCGGACGCGACACCACTTCGAGCAAACGCTTCGCCGAGTTAACCCGGCTGCGTTTGATCGGCGACGACGGAATCCGGTTGACTGTTTCTTTTATGACTGACTCGCGCAACAACGACGGCACGCGTCGATACTTCTCCGTCAAGCCCATCGCGATGTAACGCTCGTAACCCGCAAACGATTCATCGCCGCCATCGCCGTTCAGTGCGACAGTCACATGCTTGCGAGTTTCTCGCGCAACGTAGTACGTCGGAACCGCGGAAGAATCAGCATACGGTTCGCCGTAATGCTCGACGAGCATCGGTAACACTTCAACCGCGTCCGGCCGCACGATGAATTCATGATGATCCGCGCCAACGTGTTCGGCGATTCGCCGCGCGTGATGAAGCTCGCTGAAATCCTGTTCTTCAAAACCAATCGAAAACGTCTTGACGCGTTCGCCCGACTCCTGGCTCATCAACGCCACCACGGCGCTCGAATCGATTCCGCCGGAAAGAAACGCACCGAGCGGGACTTCCGACATCAAACGCACCTTCACCGCATCGCGCAGAATCTCAACCGTGCGTTCGCCCGCTTCTTCTTCACTGATGTCGAGTTTGTTGGTGAAGTCGGGCTGCCAATATCGCTCGGTCTGAATCTCGCCTTTACGCCAACGCAGCCAGTGACCCGGTTCGAGTTTTCTAATCGCGCGATACGCGGTCAGCGGCGCCGGAATGCACATGAACGAGAGGTAATAATCGAGCGCTTCCGGCTGCACGTCGCGACTAACATCCGGATGCAACAGCAACGCGGTGAACTCCGAACCGAAGATCAATTGACCGTTCACCAACGCATACAACAACGGCTTTTTCCCAACACGATCGCGCGCGAGAAACAGTTCCTGCGTCCGCTCGTTCCAGATCGCAAACGCAAACATGCCGCGCAGGTGCGTCGGACAATCAACGCCCCACTGATCGTAAGCGTGAACGATCGCTTCGGTATCGCTGTTGGTGTAGAACTCGTGCCCGAGCTTTTCCAGCTTCGCGCGCACTTCGAGGTAGTTGTAGATCTCGCCGTTGAAGACGATCCACGCGGAACGATCCTGATTGTGAATCGGTTGCTGGCCGCTTTTGAGGTCGATGATCGCGAGGCGGCGCATCGCAAGGCCAACGGAGCCGTGGACGTAAAAACCGTCGTCGTCCGGCCCGCGATGGCGAATCGCGTTGCACATGCGCGTCAACAGTTCTTCGTCAATCGCCCTGCCATCGTTTCGAACGAATCCAACAATGCCACACATATCTGGATTAAGTCTGCGGGTGCATGCCCTGGCGGCGGGCCGCGAGGCGGGCGGCCTGGAGTTCGGCGAGTTCCTGTTTCGCGAGTAGCTGCTGGCGGCGTTTATCTTCAGACTTCTCCTTCAGCAAAACCGCTCCTACAGCCACGAAGATGAAATAGAAAACCAGCAACTGCGAACGCTGCCGGTACGCCGTGCCGACGTTTCCCTGAAACACTGAATACGCAATCGTGAGCATCGTCGTGAAGATCACGATCGGCGCGACCTGCCGCAGCCGGTGTCTCAACCCAAAGTACAACCCCAGCACCAGTAAAGGAAAAGAAGCCCACCAAACCAGCATCTCCGGCAACGTGATGCTCTGTCGCAACGTCGCCATGTCCCACGGAAACGGCGCGAAGAGTAGATACACGAGTCCGATCGGAATGGCCGTAAGCGCGCCTTCCGTGGTGCTGACGTCCACGTCCTGTCCAAAACCCGATCCGGCGTTTGCCTGGTCGGTGCGGCTCATCTGAATCGTCTTGAGGTTTGCGTATCGATCAAATTGCGTACCCGCATATCGCAACACACCAAACCACGTGAACGCGAGCCCCATCACCGCGATGGCCATGAAACGCTGAATAAAGCCCTGGGTGTTTATCGCCTTCATGCCGATGAAAAAGCTGCCCCCGACCGCGGCCACCATCATGTAGAAGATGTAGAAACGCAAACTGAGCAGCCCCAGCAAACAAACCGTCAGCACCAGCACGTATCCGATCGTGATCTTCTCCATCAATCGCAGTGTCGCGAGCATCGCGAGCGCGAGCGCGAGAATAATCAGTCCATCTTTCAACGCCTGCGACGTCCACAGAATCAGCGACGGGAAGAAAGCGACGAGGAGCGCGGCCAAACGAGACACGCGAATGTTGTTGAAGAGCGTCTGCGCTACGTAATAGACCACGACCGCGGTTGCGGCGCCGACGGAAGCATTAATGAGCTGGATCGCGTAAAGGTTTTCGCCGATCACAGCGTAGACCGCGGCGACGACATAAAGCATGCCCCACGCACCGGCGCCGGATTTAATGAACCCGGCATACCGCGCCGAGTGATAAATGTCGCCATACCACGACTGCAACAGCGACTTACCAAAGATGTCGTACGTGTGCGCGTCGCCGCCGAAGAAAGCCTCCCAATCAGCCAGGTTGATTAGAGTAGCCAACACAATTCTGCCCATGAGGGCGATGATAAAAAGGCGCAGTAGAAAATTTCGCTCTTCCTGTGTGCGAATGAGAATGAAGAGTGTCGGCAAGGAGACGACTGCGCAAACTGCCAACGCGCCCGGTCCCTGTCCCGGGACAAACCAGATTACGCCGGCGCACATCAGCAGCGTAGCAACGATGATTAGGGTATTCATTTAAAACTCAGAGGTCGTCCGGGAGATCCGGTCGCGTTTTCCGTTCGATTAGAAACTCGTCTTCACTGCTCAGGTCTTTAATCGTCTTCGCAGGAACGCCGGCGATTAGTTTACCCTCTTCCGCGAGCGATGCAGTAATCACGGAGCCGATGCCCACGATCGAGCGGGCGGGAATCGCACTTCCCGGCGCCATGCGAATCTCCGAGCCGATATAGGCTTTCTCGCCGATCGTTATCGGCCGCGTTCGTTGCCGATTGTGCGTCCACAACGACGAGTTGCGCCCGCCGAGTATCACGCGCCGTCCGATCTCCACCCGGTCGGTGAAGTCGATCTTGTGGCCCGTGGTGACGATGCTGCCATTCCCCAACAGAAACCGCGGATCGATCTCGTTTACGACGTCCGCATCGGGGATGGAGTTGATCTCGTTCAGGCGAATGATTTCCGAGTATCGTCCCAAAATCACTTCAGAACCGCCACGAATGATATTCAAATGACCGATGCGCGCATGGTCCTGAATCGTCAGTTTTTCAACCCGCGTGACGACGTTGAAGTGACCGATGCTGACGTCGTCTTCAATCAAACACTCGCCGGCGTCGATGATGCTGATGCCGATGCGGACGCGTTTGCCGATCTTATAGCGAAAGAACAAACGATAAAGGCTTCGCTTCAGGAACGACGGCAACGGCGCGAGCAAAGCCAGTATCAGCAAACGGATCCGCAAATATATGCCCTCTGCCGTCAAACCATCCACAGATTACGCAGATTGTTTCTTTGAAAGTCATCTGCGTAATCTGTGGATTGCTTTAACGTACCAACTGTCTACTCTCCAATTCAGCGGTAGCACTTTCAACCTGGTCCTGCGCCGCTTGTGCGCGAACCCATGACAACAATTCGGGAATTCCCTGCTCGAGCGAAACCTGCGGCTCGTAACCGAGCAACGACTTCGCTTTCGAAATGTCCGCAACGCAATGCCGAATATCACCTTCACGATACTTCGCTACGATCTCCGGTTCGAGATCGAGGCCCAACCCCTTCGCGAGCAGATTGCTGACCGTGCGAACTGACGTCGGTCGTCCAGTGCCCACATTGATCGCCTGATAATCAGCCGCGTCGGTTTCCAGCGCGAGCAGATTCGCGCGCACGATGTCACTGACGTGAACGAAGTCGCGCGTCTGTTCGCCGTCTTCGAAGATCAACGGGCGATTGCCGTTCAAAAGCCGCGCGGAAAAGATCGCACAAACGCCGGTGTAAGGATTCGACAACGCCTGGCGCGTGCCGTAGACGTTGAAGTAACGCAACGCGACAGTCGGGATGCCATATGAGCGGCCAACGGCAATACAAAACTGTTCCTGGTCTTGTTTGGTCACCGCGTAAACGGAAGTCGGAAAGAGCGGCTTCTCTTCGGTCGTCGGCGCGGGCGAAAGCTCTTTGCCGCAGTTTGGACATTCGACTTCCCAACGACGCTCGCGCAGTTGTTCGGTCGGACGCAGTTGCGGCGCGATCGGACCACAGTCAGCACACGTGTAAGCGCCCTCGCCGTAGATCGACATCGACGACGCAACCATCAGCTTCTTGATCTGCGGGCGGCGCGCGAGCACCGCTTCGAGCACCACTGCCGTGCCGAGATCGTTTGCGCGAACATAGCGTTCGATCTCATACATCGACTGTCCCACGCCGACTTCCGCCGCTTCGTGATAAACGACGTCGATTCCTTCGAGCGCCGCGTCAACCGCCGCACGATCGCAAACGTCGCCACGCACAAACTCCGCCGCCGGATTCACATGCTTCGGCGTCGCGTTTTCCCCGTGTACCTGCGACACGAGCTGATCGAGCACACGCACTCGATGGCCCTTGTCGACCAAAGCATCAACCAGGTGCGAGCCGATGAATCCGGCGCCACCCGTAACCAACACGTTAGCTTTTTCCAACTAAGAGTTCCTCGCTTCCCCTGTGTCTCTCTGTGTTTTTCTGCGGCTCACGCTGAACCGATTTAAAGATCTCATAAACTCGCGGCGCTTGAATCGCCGCGGAATATCGTTGTTCGACAGTCGCCCGTCCCGCATCGCCGAGGCGGCGGCGCAACTCAGCCGACTTGAGTAGTCGCGTCAACTTGTCGACCCATTCGCTTTCGGACATCGCCAGAAAACCGTTTTCGTTGTCTTGAATGATGTCCGTGTTCACGCCGACCGGCGAACAGATCGTCGGAATTCCCAGCGCCATGAATTGCAGCGCCTTCAATCCACACTTGCCTTTGCTCCAGTTATCGTCCGGCAGCGGCATCACGCCGACGTCGATCGCGTGCAGATCTTCGAGTTCTGTTGCCGCACGCCACTGCATCGCTTCGACGTCAACGGAAGGCAGTTCATAAGTCGGCGTGCCGATCACGCGCAAACGAAATCGTTCGGTCTCGGCCAATTTCTTTAACGCACCGCGCAACGTGTCGAGATGTTGGACCGTGCTGAAGCTACCGGTCCAACCGATCGTGATCGGACCGTCCGTCGTCTTCGGCGGCGGCACACGATACTTTTCCGTGTCGATAGTGGTCGGAATCACCGTCACGTGATCGTTGACCGCGCCGGCGTACTCGGCGAGATACGGATTGCCGACCATCACGTGCGACGCGAGACGGCAGATGGTTTTCGTCTTCGAAGCAAACTTCAGATAACTCAGATAGCCGTTCGACGGACTGCGATACGAAACAAAGATCGCGTCGTCAAAATCAAAGACAAACGGCACGCGCTGTTGAGCAAGCAAGCGTTCGAAAATCGGCGGCCCGAGCAGCGCGGCTTCGCGCAGGATGTAAACGAGGTCGTACTTCTGCGCCCGATTGATCGTCGATAGCCGCCGCGCAAGATTACGCGTGACGAGCTGCAACTTCTTTCCCATCCGCCCCGGCTTGTAGACGATCGAATGAAGCTCCTCGTCTTCAAACGGCGCCCACGTGATCTCGACGCCGCGTTCGCGCAGCAACGGCTCCCACTGCTCCAGCCGGTAACGCTGGCCCGGCGAGGTATCGTAAAGCCCCGGCATTAAAGCTAAAACACGCATCATTTATCCCGTCTTGTCCGTGTCTTTCCGTGAAGATCCGTGGCTCATCTTACCCAGACTTGCGTCCGGTCGCCACCCAACCAAAGTTTTCACCGACGAATGGTGATTCGAGTGATGCACGATTGAGCCAGTTATGCACGTCCGCACGCGTGTACCGATTCTCAATCGGCGCTGAAAGCCGATCGAGTTGGTCGTTAACGCACACGCGAAACGGATAACTCGCGTACTGCTTCATCGGCAACTCTTCCGCCAATCGTGCGAGTGGCGGTAAACGCTTCATGATCCGGTACGGCCAAACAAAAAACAGAAACGCGGAAACAGCCGCCGGATACGCCAGCAAGTAAACCGCTTTGTGCGGCATTCTCGTCGTTAATTGTCTCGCGCCCGCAATGCCCGACAACAACAGCGCTTTGACGGGACGGCGTTCGGGTTTCCAGTACAAATAGATCTGCACTTCGCCGCCGGGCTTCAAAAACCGCAGGAGATTTCTGAATGCGACTTCCGGATCGGGCAAGTGGTGCAGCACACCGATCGAGTAAATGAAGTCGAAACTCTCGAGCGCGAATGGCGGATTGTGCAGGTCGGCCTGAACGACGTTTGCGCCAACGGATTCGGTATTGCGGCGCGCGACTTCGACGGCCGGACCGAGATCGATGGCCCACACTTCCGCGCCGTACTTGCCCGCGTAATAAGCAAAGCGTCCGTTACCACAGCCCGCGTCGAGCACCTTCTTGCCGCGAAAGAACTCGGGACCGTGCGGCTGCATGTAGTCGAGAAACTGTCGCTCCCACTCGTCATACATTTCGGGGAAGCGGTGCCACTCGTAACCAAAACTCAGCGCCGTCTCGACCTGTTTCGCGTCGGTGCCCGTTGCAGAAACCTGGCCTGCAAGCGCCTCGCGCAAGCTCGGCGCGAGCATACGTGGAATCCCGTCGACGATCGGATACGACACCTTGCAAGCTTCACAACTCAGTTCGTTTCCCGAAGCAGCAAGACTGCCCCGACAACTCTGGCAGCGCAGTGTCTCGATCAGTTTGTCCAAGTTTGACGCCATTAACTATTCATCATTCTTTGCCACAATGAATGCCTTGTGCCTCTTGTGCTTTTTGTGCCTCTTTGTGGCTTCCATTCCTAAGTCAACACTTTTTGATAAAGCGATGCGTACCTCTGACCCGCTACATTCTCAAGATGAAAAAGCTGCTCCGCCACGCGGCGCGCCTTTTCGCGCGAATCGGACGCCGCAACCATCGCTTCAATGTGCTTTCCGGCGCCTTCGAACTCAGTCTCTGTAAACTCCTCGACTAAGACACCGGCCTGCCATTGGTCCACTAACGCGTCAGAGTCGCCAATCCCTGCATTGATTATGAGCGGTAACCCACACGCAAGATATTCCCCGTTCTTCGTCGGCGACGACGCCATCTTCGAGACACAACGCTTAATAAATGCCAGTCCTGCATCAGCCGCAGATAAATACGAAGGAACTTCCGCCGCCGCAACAGACCGCACGCTATAACTCTCAACCCCGACGTTGCGCGCGTTCATCAACTCCCGCACACGCTCGTGATTCCCCGTCGTGAGCCACAACAGATGCGCTTTCGGATTACGCTTCACGAAGCTCGCAAAGAAGTCGGCCATCTTCTCCGTCAGATACCAACCATCGAGCGAGCCGCTGTAAACGATCGTAAACTGGTCCGTTAGTCCGAGTTCGTTGCGCCGACGCGCGCGCTCCTCATCACTAAACCTGAACCGCGCAAGGTCCACGCAACAAGGAATGACTTCATGATGCGGAGTGCGGCCGCGCAGCCCTTCCCATTCGCGAATAATCGGCCAGATTCTTTCCGTAAGCGTCACGATCGCATCCGTCGACGCGAGAATCCGCCGCTCGGCGCTCTTGGTAAGCCGATACGGCAAACTCCCCTCGCGCCAGTGCTCGGCGTCGACGTACTCCTCAGCCATCAACCCGCGCAAGTCAAAGATCATTTTGATTCCGAACCGCCGTTTCAACGCGAGTGCGATCGTAGCCGGAATGTGACCGCGCGCGTGGACCATCTCGATCCTGTTTCGTTTCACCAGCGCGCTCGCTTTGCGAATGCCCGCGACCACGTCGTAGATCGTCGCCGGAACTGAAGGCCGCTGGTGATAACGCATCCAGTGCCACTCGATCCCCTGCGTCGCAAGCTCGCGCCGCAACTCTTCACACTTCGCCGCGCCTTCCTGCGTAAACGCGCGCTCGCGTTCGAAACTCAACAACGTAAAGCGAACGCCTCTCTTCGCCAGTTGACGCAGATACGGAAGCACCTGCGTTTGGCCCAACGGATCGAGCATTCCGTTGTACGAAATGAACATGACGCGGCGGCCTGCAAGGGCTTCACGCCCCATTTCCGGCCTCCACCGCAGCCTTGCGCGTCGAACGAAACGCGTCAAACAACAACCACTGAACACTGCCAACGATCGCCGCCACGTCCAACACCGCCAACAACGGCACGATCAAAACGCCGCGCAACACGTTATGAAAAAACGACGCCGGATAACAGTCACGGTTACGCCTGATCGATACAGCCGCACGCGCAATCAACATCAGCAGCCACGCTCCGACCGGAACCAGTACCCACCACGGACCAACAAACAGAGCAAGCACCAACAACAGGATCAGCATCGTGTAACGAAACAGAATCGTCGCTTGCCACTGCCGCCACAGCCCCGCACGAATGTTGTTGCGCGAATAAACCAGAAATCGCTTGAACGTCGTGCCGAGCGTCGGTCTCAAGTTCCAATGCACCTGCGCCCGCGGTTCAAACACCGCCCGGTAACCCGCGGCTTCGAGTCGATCCATGAAAAGCAAATCTTCCGCCGAACGCAGATCTTCCGGAAAACCACCGACCTTCTCCCACGCCTCGCGCTTCAATAACGTCGACGCAATGAAGCGCGGACGCGCCACGATTCCATCGCGCGGCGACGGCGGCGGAACATACGCAATCGCCGCACACTCTTTGAAAAACGTGTCCGTCACCGGCTCCCACGATCCGTAAACAATATCGACGGACGCATCCTGTGCCGCGCGCGCCACAAGCGTTTCGAGCCAGTTGTTTTCCAAACGAATGCCCGCGTCAGTGAAAGCCAACCATTCGTAAGCAGCCGCCGCCGCGCCGAGATTACGTCCACGTCCGGGCAGTGCGGCGCCGGCGCGGATCAAACGCACCGGCGCGCCCTGCTGAATGTACTCTTCGATAATCTGAGGTGTGGCGTCGACTGAACCACCATCCGTGATCACGATCTCGTCTGGTGGGCGTGTTTGTTTGAGCAGGCTGTCGAGCAACTCGCGAATGGATTGCTCTTCATCCCTCACCGGGACAATAACACTGACTTTCATCTGAGATTAGCCACAAAGAAGCACAAATGTTCACAACCTCTTCGTGCCTCTTTGTGGCAAAGCACACTCACTACACAGACGTCAGCATCTGTGCGCTCTGCGGATGGCTCTGTTTTTCCAACTGACCGGCGATCCAGTGATAGGTGATCGCCAAACCGTCTTCCAACGAAACCGACGGCTCCCATTCCAAAACTTCTCGCAACCGCGTGTTGTCGCTGTTTCGACCACGCACACCCTGCGGCTTCGTCAAATCGTAACGCTTGCCGATTTTCTTTCCGGCGATGTTCGCAACGATGTCTACCAGTTCGTTCACGGAGATCATCCGGTCCTGGCCCAGGTTGATCGGCTCGCGATGATCGCTTCTCATCAAACGGTAAATGCCTTCAACGCAGTCGTCGATATAACAATAGGAACGCGTTTGTTCGCCGTCGCCCCAAACCTCGATCTCGTCGCCGTCGTTTGCCAGCGCGACCTTGCGGCAGATCGCTGCCGGAGATTTTTCGCGGCCGCCATCGTAGGTGCCCAATGGTCCGAAGATGTTGTGAAAGCGCACGACTCGTGTGTCGAGTCCGAAGTCTTCAGTGTAATGACGGCAAACTCGCTCCATGTAGAGCTTCTCCCAACCGTAACCGTCTTCGGCGTCGGCAGGATAAGCATCTTCTTCTCGCAGCGGAGTGACGTCGGTTTCTTTCTGTTTGTAACCGGGATAGATGCACGCGCTGGAAGTGTAGAGATAACGTTTGACGCCGTTCGCGCGCGCGGCTTCGATTGAATTCAAATTGATGAGCGTGTTGTCGCGAACGATGACGGCTTTGTTGTTTTCGATAAAGCCGATACCGCCCATGTTTGCGGCGAGGCCGTAAACTTCGTCGATGCCTTCAGTCGCGACGCGGCAATTTTGCGGTTCGGAAAGGTCGAGGACTAAAAACTCGTCCGCTGTTGTTGCTTCGTATTCAGGTTCTTTGATGTCGACGCCGCGGACCCAATAACCGCGCTCTTGCAGATACTTCGTGAGGTGATGTCCGATAAAACCACCCGCCCCTGTAACCAATACTCGTGTAGGTTCAGCCATCAATCGTCTCTCCTCCGTTGTTCAAACAGCCGCTAAGCTTATCATTTTTCTGTACTATCCGTGGCCGTTGCTAGTTACGAGGCGACGAAGACAACCCCAGAATGGTCTATTCAACAGGCCCTCCGGATGAGTTGCGAGCGCGCGCATCAACCAGTTCGCCGCTTCCGACTTCCGGCCCGCTTCACTCGCTGCGTACGACAACCGCAGAAAACGAGTCGCGCGGCACCAGCGCTGGCCGGCGCCCTGCAACTGTGGTTCGTAAAACTCCGCAATCTGATCGAACTCTTCGAGCTGCCGGTGTCCTTCGGCGATCGTTTTACTGACTTCGTGCAAGCGATAACCAGCCATCGGTAACGGCAAGTGCTCGCACTTGTGTCCGGTCAACAGCAAACGCACGTACATGTCGTGATCGAAATCGTAGTTCCAGCGCTCCTGAAATCCTTCCTTGATGATCTCACGACGCCAGAAGTGTCCCGGCTGCGGCGCGCGATAGGCCCACGAGAGACAGTGCGCGGCGGAAAGCGGCACGACGGCGTTGATCATCTTCGTTTCGTGACCTTCGCCGAACATGACTGTGTCGCCGCAAACCCAGTGACTTTCCGGATGAGTTTCGAAGTGGCTCATCACCGCGTTGAAAGTGCCGGGCAGGTAAACGTCGTCGCTATTGATAAAGGCGCAGATGTCGCCGGTGGCTCGTTCCAGTCCTTTATTGATCGCGTGGACCTGGCCGCGATCTTTTTCGCTCACCCAGTAAGCAAGACGATCTTCGTAACGGCGGATGACGTCGACGCTGTCGTCTTTGCTGCCGCCGTCGATGATGATGTACTCGAGCGGCTCATACCCCTGCTTCAACACGGACAGGATGGTCTCTTCGAGAAACCTGCCCTGGTTGAATGATGGAGTGATGATGCTGAGTTTCAGTGCCATGTTACTGAGCGGTGCATCTCATTCACACCGGGCTTTAGCCCGGTGTTTAGTAAAAGACTTGACTGAAAACCGTTTCAACGGTTTTCGTTTCTGCGGCGCGATGGAAACCGTTAAAACGGTTTCCCGACAATGTAAACTCCCTTCCACCGGGCTGAAGCCCGGTGTGAATGAAAAACTTGAAACTTACGGCTTGAAGCTGGCGATCGATCCGACGACGTAAACCTGCTGCGCCTCGCTAAGCTCCGGGTAGGCGGGCAGCGCAAACGTCTCACTGGCCGCGCGCTCCGCTTCCGGAAATGCTCCCTGTTTGTAGCCGAGATACTCAAAACAATCCTGCAAGTGAAGCGGGATCGGGTAATAAACTTTCGTCCCGACGCTGCGCTCCTTCAGATGCTCCATCAGCGCGTCGCGATGACGCGGAACGCGAATCACGTACTGATGAAAAATGTGCCGGCAATCGGGCCGCACGAAAGGCGCCGTCACTTCAAAACTCAAATCCGCTTCGCTCAACAACCGCGTGTAAACAGCCGCGCGTTCGGCGCGTGCGTCGGACCACGCGTCAAGGTGCGGTAGCTTCACGTTCAGCACCGCCGCCTGCAACTCGTCGAGCCTGCTATTGATGCCGACTTCCGTGTGCATGTATTCGGTAATGCCACCGTGCGCGCGCAGTCTTCTTAACCGTTGGTCCAACTGCTCGTCGTTCGTCGTTACGATACCGCCGTCGCCCGCGCCGCCGAGATTCTTCGTCGGATAGAAACTGAAACAACCAACCGCGCCCATCGAACCCGCGGGACGTCCGTGTTCGGTCGCGCCAATCGCCTGCGCCGCGTCTTCCACGATCGGGATGCCACGCTGCTCTCCCAGCGCCAGCAACGGATCCATCTCCGCGCACTGCCCGTAAATATGGACCGGAATGATCGCGCGAGTGCGCGCAGTGATCGCGTCAGCCACTTGCGAAACGTCGAGATTGTAAGTAGCCGGATCGATGTCGACGAAAACCGGCCGCGCGCCGAGCCGTGCAATCGCGCTACCCGTCGCAAAGAAACTAAACGGCGTCGTGACGACTTCATCGCCCGCCTTAATATCGAGCGCCATCAACGCCAGCAGCAACGCGTCGGAACCGGAAGCACAACCGATCGCATATTTCGCCTGGCAGTATTCGGCAATCGAACTCTCGAGCCGGCGCACTTCGTCGCCGAGCACAAATCGCTGCGACTCCAGTACACGCTCAATTACGGGGCGCACTTCGTCTCGTAGTGAGGCATACTGCGCCTGTAGATCCAGAAGAGGAACGTTCATAGACTAACTAGTTTGGGCGAAAGGGAACTTTGACTCCTGACACTGCAACGATCGCGTAAACCTCAGGCGGTCTCACCCGCCGATGCATCGCGCCCGTTGTCTGGTTCGGTCGAGTAATAGTTCGAGTAGTAACCCGAGTAGTAATAATCCGACGCCTCGGCCTTCACATTATTAAGGACCACGCCGAAGATGTGCGCGCCAACGTCAAGCAACTGCTGCTTGGCTCGCCGCACCACCGCACGCGAACTGCGGCCGCCGTGGACCACCAGCATCACACCATCGACCATCGTCGACAGGATTGACGCATCAGTAAACGAGATTGCCGGGGGTGAATCGATAATGATGTGCGCGAACCGCTCACTCAAATGACCGAGCAACCGGCGCATTTCTTCCGAGCCGATCAGCTCAGCCGGATTCGGCGGCACCGGACCGGAAGTCAGTATTTTCAGGTTTGGTTGTTTCGAACATATCTGTAGCAGGTTGTCGAGATCCTTTTCGCCTGAAAGCCACGTGGTCAGGCCCTTGGAATTGGGCACTTCAAACTGCGCGTGCAACCGCGGCCGGCGCAAGTCGCAGTCGATGATCAAAACTTCAGCACCGGTCTGCGCGAGCATGAACGCGGTGTTGATCGCCGTCGTCGTCTTTCCTTCAGACGGCTGGCTCGACGTCACCAAAATGGTTTTCGGCGGTTGGCCTGCTGAAGAGAGCAACAGCGACGTGCGCAAGTGACGATACGACTCCGCGATCGGCGATCTGACGTCGTCCAACATCGCCAGAGCAGTTGACTCGCCTGCCGCTGGCGGCTTGTTGGCGTGCGGCAAACCTTTCAGATTCAAACGCGCACCGCCGTGAGCGCCGCTCGGAATGAGCGCGAGCGCCGGGAGATGAATGTAGCGATCGACGTCGTCGAGCGACTTCACCGTGTCGTCGAGGAAGTCGAGCAGGAACGCCAAGCCGATGCCCGCGACCAGCGACAGCACAAACGCGATCATGACGTTGCGAACGCGCGGCGGACCCACCGGGCTGCGCGGCATGCGGCTGTAATTTTCAATGCTGACTTCGTTGCCGCGGTCGCCCTGCGCGATCTGGAGTTCGCGTTGTTTTTGGAGCAGCGTGTTCAGGTATTGTTTGTTGGTTTCCAGACGCTGCATGAACTCGGTCATTTCGATCTGATCGCGCGTCTGCTGGTTCGTGGTTCCGCGTTGTTCGTTATATCGGTCGCGAACGCTGTTTTCGTGCGCCAGCGCCGCTTCGTAGTTCTTTTGCAAACCGAGCACGGCGTCGGTGGCGGCTTTGTTTACCTCATCGTTCAGCCTGGCGATCGTGACGTCGAGTTTTTTAACTTCCGGCCAATCCTTCGTGTAGACAACTAACAGCGCCGCTTTCTTCTCTTCCAGTTGGGAAATGCGTTCCTGAAGGGTGGTGATGCGGGCTGACTTCTGCACTTCCGGAATCGAGAAAGGATCTTTGGTGGCCTTCGCGCTGAGATAAATGGCCTGCGCGTTCTTGCGCGCGTTTTCAGCGTCGAGCACCTGACGGCTCAAATCGGCGAGCCGTTGGGCCTCGACGTTCAGCGTCATGTCGTTGGTTGGTGGAATTCCCTTGTCGCGCGCGAAGTTGAATAACGCTTCCTGATCGTGGCGAATCTTGCCCTGATAGTCTGAAATCTCTCGCGCCAGGATGTCTTCGGCTTGCGATGAGTTTTCGGTAGCGCGCTGGATGTTGTTGGCGCGGAAGACTTCGGCGATCGTGTTGGCCACTTTCTGGGCCATTTCAGGATCGGTGTGCCGGTACTTGATCAGGAACAGGTTCGTGCCGACGACGCCTTCGACTTGTTCACCGGCCATGATCGCGTCTTCAAACGGCTCGAGTTGAGCGAGTTCTTCCGCCGTTAACGGATCGGATTTCAAACGGGCCTCATCGACGACTGACAGTCCTTTTGGTGTTGGCGCGGGTGTGGCGACGCGTTTTTCACCGGAGACCATGCGCTTCAGCGCCGTGAAAACTCCGCCCTGGGCGTGGGCGCCGAAGAAAGTCGGGTTGTGTCGCAGGTCCAGGGTCAGTGCGACTTGCCGGGCGAGTGCGGGACTTTCCAGTAGTTTGACTTGAGTGCCCCAGAAATTCGCGTCCGGCTGGGCGTTGAGCACGAGCTGCGGCGACTGGAGAATATTCTTGGCTCGTTGCTCGATTCGGATGGTAGCCGCGGCTTCATAGATCGAAGGCTGGCGAAACATCTGAATCGCGACCAGCGACGTGACCACGAGACAGAGGCTCAGGATGAGCCACTTGCGCTTCAGGACCACGAACAGGTAGTCACGAAGCTGGCTCGGCTCGCTGGCGGCAGGCCCGTAAGATCGCACCTGTCCGATATCGCCCAGCGGTCTATCAAGAGCGCGGTCGACGGCAGGCATCGGCATCAAGCGGTTATCTTGCGACATCATATTTTTCGGCTTTCCAACAGCAGAACTCTATTGAATGGAGAATAATAGCAGAGACTCGCTCTGAGGCAAGTCGCAACTTTAGGCCACAAAGAGGCACAAAAGACAAAATGGGTTCGCAAAACCCCGTGTCCTCTTGTGCTTCTTGTGGCTCAGATCGCCACGAAGTGCGCCAGGCCTTCTTGCCAATGGGGGAGAGGAGGAAGACCAATTGCTTCGGACAACAAACACTTCATTTTCGAATTTCGCGGCCGGGAAGCGGGACGCGACAGCGAATTCATACTCACCGGCTCAATCAGCGCCGGTTCACAACGCGACAGTTTAAGCGCTTCGCGCGTAAAAGTCTCGAAAGTTGCGCCCTCACCAGCGCTCACCACGTGAAAAATTCCCGGCAGGTCCAACTCAACCAGTTCCCGCAACCGCACCGCGAGGTCGCGTGCGTACGTTGGCGTACCCCACGAATCAGTGATTACTTTCAACTTTTCACCACGTTTCGCGCGGTCAACCACTGTGCTCAGGAAATTCCGTCCGCCTGGTCCAAAGATATAACCACTCCGAACCACGATCGTCCGCGCGTGTTC
>DATELP010000228.1:0-29381 GCA_035276425.1 Pyrinomonadaceae bacterium | reverse complement strand
AGTTGAGTGGGGCATTTTGTTAGGGGCTTTGAGCTTTGTTCTTTGTGCTTTGTTCTTGTTAGTTGCACTTTACTGCGACGCCGTAGCTAGCGAACAAAGTACAAAGCTCAAAGCACAAAGAACAAAGCTCAAATCATTACGCGGCCACCGCTTCCGCCTTCAACTTCTCCGCCTGATAGTGTGCGACGAGTGCGTCGATGAAAGGGTCGAGGTTTCCTTCCATTACGAGGTCGAGCTGGTGAATCGTCAGGCCGATGCGGTGATCGCTAACGCGGTTTTCCTTGAAGTTATATGTGCGAATCTTTTCTGAGCGATCGCCAGAACCGACCATCGAACGCCGTTCGCTAGCCTGGGCTTCGTGTTGTTTCTGCTCTTCGATCTCCTGCAAACGCGCGCGGAGAACGCGCATCGCTTTTTCACGGTTCTTGATCTGCGACTTCTCGTCCTGCATCGAAACGACGACGCCGGTTGGCAGGTGCGTGAGCCGCACCGCGGAGTAAGTTGTGTTTACTGACTGTCCACCCGGACCTGACGAACAGAACGTGTCGATGCGCAAGTCTTTCGGATCGATCTTGACGTCGACCTCTTCCGCTTCCGGCAACACGGCGACCGTCACCGCCGAAGTGTGAATGCGTCCACTCGCTTCGGTTTGCGGCACACGCTGCACGCGATGTACGCCCGATTCGTGTTTCAACTTCGAGTAGACCTTGTCACCTTCAATCAACACGATGGCTTCCTTGAGACCGCCGATTCCCGATTCGGACGCTTCCAAAACCTCAAACCGCCAGCGGTGCCTTTCCGCGTAACGCGCGTACATGCGCACCATCTCCGCGGCGAACAACGTCGCTTCATCGCCGCCAGTGCCCGCGCGGATTTCGAGGATGACGTTTTTCTCGTCATTCGGATCGCTGGGAACGAGCAGCAGTTTGAGTTCGCGTTCGTTTTCTTCGAGCCGCGCTTGCAACGAGTCGAGCTCAAGCCGCGCCATCTCGCGCATCTCGTCGTCGTCCGAGGTGTCAAACAATTCGCGCGCGCCAGTCAACTCGGCTTTCAAACCTTTCCACGCCTGATACTTTTGCACCACTTCTTCCAGCGTGCGATGCTGTTTCGCAGCCTTGGCATACGCAGAAGGGTTTGCGAGCAACTCCGGAGACGATAACTCCTGCGTTAACTCGTCAAAGCGGGAGACAATTTGTTCGAGCTTATCCAGCATAAGACCTCACGATAGGGGCGCGGGCTGCGGTTGCCCTGTTTGCGGTTCCAATTTCAACGATTCTTTCAACGCTTCGATCGCGACTTCGAGTTGCTGATCGTCGGGTTCCTGCGTGGTGATGTTTTGCAGCCACACACCGGGGCGCGTCATCAGTTTGAAGAACCAACTGCTTTCTTTTTTCGCCGAGAGACGAATGATCTCGTACGAGATACCTGCCACGACGGGCATCAGCGCCAGCCGGATCAGGAAGTTGAGCAGCAGTGAATCAAACTTGATTATCGAGAACAGCACGATCGCCACGAGCATCACGACCATCAAGAAGCTCGTGCCGCAACGCGGATGCTGACGCGGCTGCGGCCGCGCGTTTTCAACCGTCAACGGCAAACCGGCTTCCCACGTGAACACCGTTTTGTGTTCCGCGCCGTGGTACTCAAACACGCGCCTGATGTCCTTCAGCAGCGAGAAGCTGAAGATCATGATCAAAAAGAACGTCATGCGAATCAGGCCGTCGATCAAGTTGAATGCGACTGACGGTCTGACCGGGTGTAAATATGTGCGCACGCTGGACCACGCGTCCTGATACCACGGAGTCTCTACGGTTTCGTTCGCCGAGGAACTGTCAACAGCAGTGCCCGGTGTTGCGGTGCTCGTTGCAGCCGCCGGAGCGGTGGCCCAACCCGCCGCGATGAACAATGCGTTCGTCAACAACAACGGCGCGGCCACAAATAGCAGGATGTTGAAGATCAATGCAAAGACGATCGAACTCGCGGCCGCGGCTGTTGTTCCTTTCTTCAATTCGTCGCGCGAGCGCTTTTGCGTCGGCATCGGAATCACGCCCGGCATCGCACCAGTCAAGCCCGCGAAGTCGCCTTCACCTTCGATCACTGCGGGCGAAAGCTTGACCTTCACATTCTTGACTTCTGCTTCTTCAACCTGCTCAAACGCTTCGTTAGCCGAGTAGTTCAGCGCCTTGATTCCCAGACCCATTGACTGAATGAGTACCGCACCGCCGCGCAGCACCGGCAACTTGAGCAACGGGTACTTGTCGCTCCACTTCGGCAACGGCGCCGCCGTGTTGACGATCGTGCCGTCAGCTTTGCGCACAGCGATGGCGTACGCGTTTGGAGTGCGCATCATGACGCCCTCGATCACGGCCTGGCCGCCGACAATGAGATCTCTTTCAGGTGTACTCATAGCTTTAGGATACGAAAAGGCCGGCGATTTTGGGGAGATCGCTCGTGGTTGATAAAGCTCGAGCGACCGACCGAATCACGCCGGCTCCGAATTGTTTTCGCTAATGTTGGTTGCGCAAACCCATCAATTCAGGGTTATTTCGCAGTCGCAGCGCCCTCGGCTGCCGGTTTCTTGCCGTAACGCTTGTTAAAGCGATCGACGCGTCCCGCGGTATCGACCAGCTTCTGCTTACCCGTGAAAAACGGGTGGCAGGCGGAACAGATTTCCACGTGCAGGTCGCCTTTTTTGGTCGAGCGCGTTTTGAACGTCTCGCCGCAGGCGCAGGTAACGGTTATCTCAACGTATTCCGGGTGAATTCCTGGTTTCATTACTCTTGTTCTACTCTCTATAGACAGCGCCCGAGGCGCATTTTCAAACAAGACATGATAGGTGGCCGTACTTCCTAACGTCAAGCTGCCGTTGCTTATTCATCCACAGATTACACAGATTTCTTCGCTTGCTTGGCGAACGTGTTTCTTTCCCAGAAAACGCCGCCTGCGTAGCCTTGAATACTGCGATCCTGATCTGCCGAATTGAGGCGCTTCTGGGCGAAGCAACAGTATTTTTCATCCAGTTCGATGCCGAGGTAATGGCGCCCCAGTTTCTTGGTGACGACCGTCGTGGTGCCGGAGCCGTTGAAGGGATCGAAGACCAGATCGCCGCTCTTCGAACTGGCGAGGATAATTTTCGCCAACAGCTTCTCGGGTTTTTGGGTCGGATGATCAGTGTTCTCGGGCATCGACCAGTAGGGAACTGTCAGATCCGTCCAGAGGTTTGAAGGATGCGTGAGCCGGAAGCGGCCGTTATCGGATTCCGTCCAGTCTTTCGGCTCGCCATTCCGGTCGGTGTAAGGCGCGATCACCTGCCGCTTGAGCATGACCGCGTCAACGTCGAAGTAGTAATCGTCGGAAACGGTAAAGAACCAGATGTCTTCCGCGCACTTTTTCCAGTTCGACTTCGCGCCGCGGCCCTTTTCACGTTCCCACGTGATTCGGTTTCGCGGAATGAAGTACTTCTCGCCAACGCGATGAATCGCAGCGGAAGATTCCCAGTCCCCACATATGTAAACGGATGCGGTGGGTTTCAGCAGCCGGACAGTCTGCGAGAGCCACGAATCCAGCCACTCCGAATATTGTTCCAGTGAAGTTTTCTTGAAACTGCGGCCGTTGAACTTCTTCGTCAAGTTGTACGGGGGATCTGCGAAAAGCAGATCGACGCAAGCGTCTGGCAGATACGGAAACGCGGTGAAGACGTCCTGGCAGAAAATCCGATCGCGAATTTCACTAACCGTGGCCTTCGAATGCAGTCGTTGAAGAGACTGTTTGTAGCTCTCAATCTCTTCTTCAGAGAGCGTCAACGTCCGATTCAAAGGCGCGCGAGTCACGATGCTCGGAATTTACACTACTTCTGCTATAATCAGTTTCCGAATTTCAAGCTCTTCTCTTTTTAGCAGTCACAATGCAATCCGCGCGTTGTTCTATCTGCTGATCGAAGTGTAGTCACAGACGCGCCGCAGGCCCCTATGTCAGACGACACGAAGCAGCCTGGTTCCGAAGAACCTATGCGACCGGACGGGTCGCCAGCCGACTCGTCCGGAACGCCCTCACCTTCCGCGATTCCATCCGCAGGCGAACTCGCAGGCGCCGACGCCGAAAAGGCCGCAATGGTCGAGCAGGCCAAATCGCGTGTCGCCGCGGTGAAAGAATCGTTGGCCGCAGAACCACCTGCCGCAGGCGCGCCGAAACCTCCAGTCAAAAAGAAAGAAGAAGGACCGAAACCAACCGACGCCGCCAATCATTCGCTTGTTAAAAGACTTAAAGCGAAGTTTGGCGCGAGCATCGGCGAAGCGTCGGAGTTTATCGGCCAGTTGTCCGTGCGCGTTAACCGCGAAGAAATCGTGGGGGTTTGCGATTATCTCAAGTCTGACAAGGAAACTGAGTTTGATTATCTATCGGATCTGACGTGCGTTCATTATCCCGACCGTGGGGATGCGCCTTTCGAGATGATCTACAACCTGTTTTCGATCCCGAACAATGAGCGCGTGCGGTTGAAAGTCGCCACGAATGGCAACGTCGACAGCGTCACCGGTGTGTGGCCGGCGGCGAACTGGCTCGAACGCGAAGTGTTCGATCTGTTTGGCGTTCATTTCAACGGCCATCCGGATCTGCGCCGGTTGTTACTGCCGACCGATTGGGACGGTTATCCGTTACGTAAAGACTATCCGCTCGAGTTTATCGAGAACGCGTGGACCGAAAAGCATTTGCCCGAGATGACTGACGTTCAGATGGAGCAGTTGCAACAGCGCCGCACATACGGTTTGGAGATTTTGTCGGTGCCGCAGGAGCGAATGATGCGCGACATCTTCCGCGGCGGCAAAGAAGTGATGCCGAAAGACAAATGACGCCCAAAGAGATCGCTACTCATTACAACGCCAAAGTCTTTGATACGCCCGGCGCGGCGCAGGAGGCGGGGTTTGTGCTGGGCGAGACTGCGCAGCCGCGCAACGTTTGGAACAAAGCGAGTGCGGCGAATGCGATCGTGTTGAAGCTGGTGGAACGAAAATCTATTGGCGAAGCTGAAGAGATTGGGCTGGTGATCGAGCCGTGGCGCGTGACGGGTTGTTACAAGCCACACGATTCACACGCCCCAGCATAGAAATTCATCCACAGACTACACAGAAATCTGCGTAATCTGTGGATGGCTTGAGTAAACATGCATCAGGTAGAAATCGCAACAACGCAAGAGACCCTGCTCGACAGCCCGGAGATGGTGCTGAACATGGGGCCGCAGCACCCGTCGACGCACGGCGTGTTGCGCGTGGTCCTCCGCCTCGACGGCGAGACCGTGATCGATCTCGATTGCGACATCGGTTACCTGCATCGCGGCATGGAGAAGATTGCCGAGAACCGCATGTACACGATGATCGCGCCGTACTGGGATCGCCTCGATTACATCGCCGCGGTTTCGAACGGTCTCGTGTGGGTCGAGACGGTCGAACAGATGATGGGACTTCCCGTTCCGCCGCGGGCCCACTACCTGCGCACGATTCTGACCGAACTCAATCGCATCGCGTCGCACCTGCTCTGGCTCGCGACGCACGCGCTCGACATCGGCGCCATCACCGTTCTGCTGTGGGCACTGCGCGAACGCGAAGAGATTCTGAAGATTTTCGAACGGCAGTTTGGCGCGCGTTTGACGTGTCACGCGTGGCGCGTCGGCGGTATGCCGAACGACGCTTACGACGACTTTGACAAAGACGTCCGCCAGTTTGCCAATAACTTCCCGAAGCGCATCGACGAGTATGAAACGGTGCTTTCCGAGAACCGCATCTGGTTGAGTCGCACGGTCGGCATCGGTGTGATTTCCGGTCCGGAAGCGATCGCGATCGGTTTGTCCGGTCCGGCGTTGCGTGGATCGGGTGTCGCGTGGGACGTGCGTAAGTCGCGTCCGTATGCCGCGTATGCCGACATGGATTTCGACGTTCCGCTCGGCGAGAACGGCGACACGTACGATCGTTATCTGGTACGGCTCGAAGAGATGCGACAGTCGCGCCGGATCGTCGTGCAGGCGTTGGACAATCTGCCGGATGGGCCAGTGAACGCGAAGCTGCCGAAGGTTGTGAAACCGCCCGTGGGCGATTACTACCATTCGATCGAAGGACCAAAAGGCGAGATTGGTTGTTATCTCGTTTCTGACGGCTCGGCGCAGCCTTATCGCGTGCGCGTTCGGCCGCCGTCGTTTGTGAATCTACAGGCTTTGAAACAGATGTGCGTCGGTCATCTCGTGGCCGACGTTGTGGCAATCATTGGCACGCTCGATATTGTTTTAGGAGAGATCGATCGCTGAAACCCGCATGTTGCTGCTCGGTCCGATAAACATCCTCAACGACCTTTTGCTGAGATTCTTCAGCCAGGAAACGATCAACTACTTTCTTTGGCCGCTGATTCAGATTGGTCTGGTCGTCACGCTCGTCGCGCTGTGGGTCGCGTATGCGACGTATCTCGAGCGCAAGATTTCGGCGTTTATCCAGGCGCGCCTCGGACCGATGCGCGTCGGGCCGTATGGACTTTTGCAGCCGATTGCTGACGGTATAAAGCTGCTCGTTAAAGAAGACTTCATTCCCGAAAACGCGGATCGGTGGATCTTTTTCTTCGCGCCTTACATCGCGGTCGCGTCTGCGTTCATCGTGTTTTCTGTGGTTCCATTTGGACCCGATTGGGCAACGATCGCCGACGTCAACATCGGGCTGTTGCTCGTGTTGGCGGTTTCGAGTGTCGGCGTGTTGGCGTTGATACTCGCGGGTTGGTCTTCTAATTCGAAATACGCACTGCTCGGCGGACTGCGTTCGAGCGCGCAGATGGTTTCTTACGAAGTCGCGATGGGCCTATCGCTGATCGGCGCGTTGATGTTTGCGCGCACGTTGTCGCTCTCGGGCATCATTGGTGCCCAGGGATCGGATTCGATTTGGTACGTGCTGTATCAACCGGCTGGATTTCTGCTGTTCCTGATTAGCGGTATCGCGGAGAACAATCGCGCGCCGTTCGATCTGCCGGAAGCGGAATCGGAACTCGTCGCCGGTTTTCACACTGAATACTCCGGCATGCGCTGGTCGCTCTTTTTCATGGCTGAGTACGCGGCGATGGTCGTCGTTTCCGCGGTCGCGGCGACGGTGTATCTCGGCGGGTGGTACTTCCCGTTTGTTTACCGGTTGGAGGCGGCGGGACATCACAACCTGTACGTGATCGTCAGCCTGCTGGTGTTTTTGGTTAAGGTTTCAATTATCCTTTACATCTATTTCTGGTTACGTTGGACCCTGCCGCGTTTTCGTTACGACCAGTTGATGGACATCGGTTGGAAGTGGCTGATTCCGTCGGCGCTGATCAACATCGCGCTGTCGGCGATCGCGATCTTCACCGTGCAGGCGTTGAACGGTCGGCGTGGAATGAAGACGATCGAGGCTCTCGATCGCGGGTTGAACCTGACGGCGCAAGGCAAGGCGATCGTGATCGTGTTTGGCGTGGCGGGTTTGTTCATCACCGCCTTTCTGATGTCGCGCATCAACTGGCGCTCGCGCGACTTCAACATGAAGACGCAGCGGCGAAATATTCGTTTGGTGAATTTGCCGAAAGGTAAGCCGGCAGTTTCAGTAAGTGAGGTGTAGTTCCAAATGTCTTTAGTCACGACTCCAAAACCGACGTGGTCGCAGAAGCTGAAACGGTTCTTCATGATCGATCTGATCAAAGGACTCGGGCTGACGCTCAAATACAACCTCGGCGCAATCACCGACAAAGACGCGGTCGCGGGCAAGGGAATCTACACCGAGCAGTATCCGAAAGTGCGACCGGACGTGGCGCCGCGTTTTCACGGCGCGCCGCGTTTGAATATGGATCCGGAAACACACGACACGCTCTGCATCGCCTGCAACCTCTGCGCGCTTGCGTGTCCGGAAGACTGCATCGACGTGATCGCGATGGACGTCGAGATCATCGTGGCGGGCAAGCAGCGGCGTAAGAAAGTGCTCGACGAGTTTATCTTCGACACTTCGCGCTGCATGTTCTGCGCGCTCTGCCAGGAAGCGTGCCCGACCTCGTGCCTGGAACTGACGCAGGATTTCGAGCTCGCGACATACTCACGCGCCGGATTTGTCTGGAACCGCGAGATGTTGGAGCAAGGCCGCGAGACCGTGAAGTACACCAGCTAGTGAAGCTTTGAATAGGTCCAATAGGACCTATAGGACCTATTAGAAATCATGACCCTCTCGGGCTACGAAGCGCTCTTCTTCTGGATCTTCGCACTCGCTGCGATCTTTGCGGCGCTGCTGACGGTGATGGCGCGCAATGCTGTCCACAGCGCGCTGTTTCTGATCTCGTCGCTGGTCTCCGTCGCGGCGCTATTCGTGCTCGCGGGCGCGGAGTTTATCGCGGGCGTGCAGATCCTGGTTTACGTCGGCGGCGTCATGGTCCTGTTTCTGTTTGTGATCATGCTCGTCAACGTGAGCGCCGAAGAAAAGGGCAGCGAGCAGATCTTCAACAAGCAGCGGCAAGTTACGGCGAGTTTGATTTTCTGTTTCCTGCTCGTCGCCGGTGTGCTCTACGCGGTGAACGAAGGTTATCGCGGTTTGCAAAGACTTCATCCGCCGCCGGAAACAACAGTCGGTCCACCGGCAGAGCAGAGTGGGCCTCGAACAGCGACCGGCACCAGCGTCATGACGAAAGACACCGAGCGCGTCGGCAGCAGTCTTTATCGTTACGCTTCATTGCCGTTCGAAATCGCGAGCGTGCTGTTGCTGGTGGCCATCATCGGCTCCGTGATGCTGGCGCGAACGCTCAAACAGGAAGTTTCTGCTGACGACGTCGATCCCGACAGCTTGCAAGAAGAGATCGCGCGAGATCCCGAACTCGCGAAGTTGGAACCACAGTCTGAATGAACATGCTCAACTTTTTCATTCCTGCGCTGGCTTTTTTATTTCAGGAAGCTGACGCCAGCCGTTTGGCGCAGATGAGACAGGCAGCGACGAATCCCGATCTGTCGAAGTTTCTCGTGATCGGCGCGCTGCTCTTCATCATTGGCGTGGCGGGGGTCTTAACGCGGCGCAACATCATCGTCATCTTCATGTCGATCGAGTTGATTCTCAACGCCGCGAATCTCAACTTCGTCGCGTTCTCACGCTACTTGCAGGAAACGGGCAGCATGAACGCGGTCGCCGGCCAGATCTTCACGGTGTTTGTGATCGTCGTGGCCGCGGCTGAAGCAGCGATCGGATTGGGGATTGTGATCGCGCTTTATCGCAACAAGGAAACCATCTGGGTAGACGAGATCGATCTGCTGAAGTGGTGAGAAAAAGGATCTTTGTCTTTTGTTCTTTGTGCTTTGTTGGTTCGTAGTGGCTATGAACGCCCAACAAAGTACAAAGCTCTAAGCACCAAGTACAACCGGAAATGTACAAATACATCTGGCTAGTTCCCCTGCTACCACTGCTCGGCGCCGCGATCAACGGCCTCTTCGGCCGTAAGTTTCGGTTTTCTGAAACGTTGATCGGCGGCATCGCGGTTGGCTCCGTTGCGCTGGCTTTCCTCATCAGCGTCGCGGCCGTCGTGTCGTACGGATTCGGCAGTCACGCGCATTGGCCCACGCCTTACTTAACCAGCCAGGACGGTTTCAGTTTTGACTGGATTCCGGGCGGCGCGGTTCATATCAATCACGGGCTACAACAAGGATTTGCTTTGCTCAACGTCGAGTGGAGCTATCAACTAGATCCACTCTCCGCGATCTTCATGCTGATCGTGACCGGCGTGGGCTTGTGCATCTTCATCTTCGCCACCGGTTACATGCACGGCGAGGCGGGCTTCTATCGCTTCTTCGCTTACATGGGCATGTTCATGTTCGCGATGCTCGTGCTCGTGATGGGCTCAAACTTCCTGATGATGTTTGTCGGTTGGGAAGGTGTCGGTCTCTGTTCGTATCTCCTAATCGGTTACTACTTCGATCGCCAGGAGGCCGCAAACGCTTCACGCAAAGCATTCATCACGAACCGCGTCGGCGACTTCGGTTTCGCCCTCGCAATCTTCGGCATCATCGCTACGTTTGGCAGCGCGCAATACACACACGTTTTCGAACAAGCCAAGAGCTATCCGATCGAGACGCTCGGTCATTGGGGCTTACTTTCGTGGATTGCGTTGGGACTGTTTATCGGCGCATGCGGTAAATCGGCACAACTTCCGTTACACGTCTGGTTGCCGGATGCTATGGCTGGTCCAACGCCTGTCTCGGCGCTGATTCACGCCGCGACGATGGTCACTGCCGGGCTTTACATGGTGACGCGCACAAACGTCATCTTCCAGCACTCGCAAACGATGTTGTTGGTCGTAGCGCTCGTCGGTGCGGCAACCGCGATTTTCGCGGCGACGATCGGCATCACTCAAAACGATATTAAAAAGGTCCTCGCTTATTCGACCGTATCCCAACTCGGCTTTATGTTCATGGCCTGCGGCGTGGGCGCATTTGTAATCGCGATCTTTCACGTGATGACGCACGCGTTCTTCAAAGCGCTGATGTTCCTCGGCGCGGGCAGCGTGATTCACGGCATGCACCACGAACAGGACATGCGCCGCATGGGCGGTTTGAAGAAGTACATGCCGTACACGTACTGGACCTTCTTCGCGGGCTGGCTCGCGATCTGCGGCGTCATTCCGTTCAGCGGTTTCTGGTCCAAAGACGAGATCCTTTGGAACGCGGCTTCGACTACACAAATCCCGTTCGGTTGGTTGATCTGGCTGGTAGGAACGATCGCCGCGATCTGCACTGCGTTTTACATGACGCGTCTGATGGCGATGACCTTCTGGGGCAAAGAAAAATTTCTCGAAGGACACGCGGGCGGCGAAGCAGACGAGGCGCACGCTTCGGCTTACGACAAAGGACTCGCCGCGCACGATGCGGTTCTTCCTTCAGCGGGCGATCGTCTGCGTCACGAACCCGGCGAACACGTTGGACCGATTTACGAAGACGTCGAGGAGCACGTGGCCTCGCACGGACATGCCGCGGACCACAATGGCCATCATCACGGCGCGCACATGCCGCACGAGTCGCCGCCGTCGATGTGGGTGCCATTGGCTGTGCTCGCAGTGCTGGCAACTATCGGTGGGTTTGTCGGCGTCGGTCCGGCTTTCAAGTCCATCACTGACAGAGAACATCCGGGCGGCAGACTCAACATCGTCAACTGGCTTAACCCGATCATTTGGGACGCAGCGACTGGAGAGTTCAAGACGGCTGAAGGCGGGCACGGCGAAACCGCCGCAACGCCCGCCGGCGCACACGGCGAAGCAGCGCCCGCTACGGAAACTGCTCACAGTGCTGCTCCGGCTTCTGAAGCCGCACACGGAACCGCCGCTGCTGAGAGTGGATTCAACCTGGCCCACGCAGTCGACAGCGCCGTACACAACCACACGCTGACCGAATGGATCTTTATCATCATCTCGTTGATCGCCGCCGGCATTGGCATGTTACTCGGCGGACTGTTCTACGTCTGGCGCCCGCAGTTGCCCGACATCTGGGCGGCCCGGCTGCGCCCGCTCTATCGCGCGAGCTACAACAAATATTGGGTCGATGAGTTTTACGGCGCGGTCGTCACGCGCCGGGTGATGGATGCCGCACGCGCGGTGTTTAGTTTCGACTCCAAACTGGTCGACGGCATCGTCAACGGGCTCGCGGCGTTGAGCCGCGGTGTCAGCCGCATCGTCGGCGGCGTCGACAAGTATTTCGTCGACGGACTCGTCAACTCGATCGCCGCTTTCATCGCGCGTTTGATGTCGCCGTTGCTGCGCGCGGCGCAAACAGGTTTCACGCAGAATTACGCACTCGTGATGGTTCTCGGACTGATGATTGCCGTGGCCGCGTTTTTTGCGAAAGACATCGTGACGGCGCTGCGAGGCGTCTTCGCGGCGATCATGTGATCACAAACTTATGAACAACTTCATTCTTTCTTTCGTCACCTGGCTGCCGGCGCTCGGCGCTATCCTCATCCTGGCGCTCATGAAGAAAGAGCAGTCGAATCTGATCAAGCGCTTCGCCACGGCGTGGTTTGCGCTCGATTTCGTCCTTTCGTTGTGGTTGTTGAAATACGACCGCGTCGCGGGCGGCATGCAGTTTCTCGAGGATCGCCAGTGGATCCCGATAATCGGCGCGCGTTACCAAATGGGCGTCGACGGCGTCGCGGTGCTGCTGATTGTTTTGACGACGTTGCTCGGCGCGATCGCGGCGCTCTCGTCGTGGGACTACATTCAGAAACGCGAGAAGGAATATTACGTTCTATTGCTGCTGTTGCAGACCGCCGTGATCGGCGTGTTTGCTTCGATGGACCTGTTTCTGTTCTACCTGTTCTTTGAAGTGTCGCTCGTGCCGATGTACTTCCTGATCGGAATCTGGGGTGGCGAGAACCGCTTGTACGCGGCGATCAAGTTCTTTCTTTACACGCTGGTCGGTTCGGTCGTGATGTTACTCGGCGTTTTGAAGATGTACTTCCTGACGCAGGACACGGCGTTGACTAGCCAGATCACGCAGGAGACTGTTCGCCTGCTCGCGGGCAATGACGCCGCGGTCCAACTCGTTTCCAATTCACTGCAAGCCGCGGCGGCAAACGGCACCGGCACCTTCAACATTCTCTATCTGCAAGCAGTAGGATCTGTGCTGCCGATGGGCACGCTACAGATTCTTTTGTTCATCGCGTTTGCGTTGGGCTTCGCGATCAAAGTTCCGATGTTTCCGTTTCACACGTGGCTGCCTGACGCGCACGTCGAGGCGCCCACGGCCGGTTCGGTAATCCTTGCTGGCATTTTGCTGAAACTCGGAACGTACGGCTTCTATCGTTTTAACCTGCCGATGTTTCCCGGCGCGTCGAAAGATCAAACGACGTGGGTCACGGGCTTCGGCACGTTTGGCGTGCGCAGTGTGATGGTCTTTCTGGCGATCGTCAGCATGATCTACGGAGCCCTCGCGGCAATGTATTTCGTCGTCAAGAAAGACGGCGACGTGAAGAAACTCGTCGCTTACTCCTCGGTGTCGTCGATGGGCATGGTGATGCTCGGACTGTTTGCACTCAATCCGAACGGCGTCAACGGCGGTGTCATGCAGATGATCAATCACGGCATCTACTCGGGCGCGCTGTTTCTGCTGGTCGGCATCATTTACGAACGGCGGCACACGCGCAACGTGTCTGAATTTGGCGGACTGTCGCACGTGATGCCCGGTTACGCGGCGATCTTTCTCGGCATGGTGATGACCGCGATCGGACTGCCTTTGCTCGCGGTGTTCATCTCGGAATTTCTCGCACTGCGCGGTGCTTTTGAGGCAAATGTGTTTTGGGCTGGTTGGGCCGCGCTGGGAATTATTCTGAACGCCGGTTATTTCCTCTGGCTCTATCAGCGCATGTTCTTCGGCAACGTCGAGAATCCGAAGAACCAGAAACTCACGGACATGAACCTGCGCGAGTGGGCCTACATGGTTCCGCTCATGATTCTCTCGCTGTGGATCGGCGTTTATCCGAAGCCGTTTCTTGAATACATCGAGAAACCGGTGAACGCGATCGTGAAGCAGGTCAGGCCGGATTACGTGATTCCGGGTACGGCCGCGCCGGCGCAGACAGACCGAGCGGAGAGATAAGCCACAAAAAGGCACAAGAAGCACAAGAGGCACAAGAAACAAAGAACTAAGTACAAAGAACAAAGTTCAAATGCTCCTTCAAGCAAACACCACGTCCCTAATCAACGTCGCGGATCTGCAACTGATCGTGCCGGAGTTGATCCTGACCGTTTGCGCGTGCGTGGCGCTTGTGATGGAAGTCATACTTCCGTATCGCAAGAGCAAACTCACTGCTTACTTTTCACTCATCGGCGTCGGCCTTGCGTTCATTTCACTCGCCGTGCAGTGGGCCTACATGCCGTCGCTGATAAACGACGGTTTCTACGGCATGGTCCGTATCGACGGCTTCGCGCTTCTATTTAAAGCGATCTTTCTCGTCGCGGCCGGACTCGCGATCGGTATTTCGACGCGCTACCTCGACATCGAAGGCGAACAGCACGGTGAATACTATGCGCTCGTGCTCTTCGCGACCGTCGGCATGATGTTCATCGCCTGCGGTTACGATCTGATTTCGCTTTACATCAGCCTCGAGCTGATGGCGCTGACGTTCTACATCCTCGTTGCGTTTACGAAGCGTGAGAGGCGTTCGAATGAAGCGGCGATGAAATACTTTCTGCTCGGCGCGTTTTCGTCGGGCGTGCTGCTTTACGGAATGTCGCTGCTTTATGGAATAGCGGGTTCGACCAACATCGGCGCCATCGGCGCTGAACTCGGCCGCATAGTACCGCAGGTTCAAGAGGCAATCGCGGCTCAGGGTTTGTCTAAGGACGCCATCGTAGGGCTACGTCCGCTGTTGTTGCTCGGAATGATCGCGTTGAGCGCGGGACTGTTCTTCAAAGTCGCGGCCGTGCCGTTTCACATGTGGGCGCCGGACGTTTACGAAGGCGCACCGACGTCGGTCACGGCGTTTTTGTCCACCGGATCGAAAGCCGCCAGCTTCGCGTTGTATGCCCGCATCTTCACGGAAGCGCTCGGACCGATGCGCGCTGATTGGGAGCCGCTGCTCGGACTCGTCGCCGCGATCACGATCATGGTTGGCAATTGGGCCGCCGTCACGCAGGAAAACTCGAAACGCCTGCTTGCTTATTCATCGATCTCAAACGCGGGCTATTTGTTGCTCGCGCTGGTAGCTAACAATCTGTATGGCTACATCGGACTGATTATTTATCTCTTCGTGTACACGCTGATGAACATGGGCGCGTTTGGCGTCATCATCAGCCTTCGCCGCCGCGGTATCGTCGGCGACAACGTTGACGATCTGACCGGACTTGGTCAGAAGGAACCGGGACTCGCGGCGATGATGACGATCTTCATGTTGTCGCTCGGCGGTCTGCCGATAACGGGCGGGTTTATCGGGAAGTACTTCCTGTTTGGCGGACTCATCCAACGTGGCACTGGAGCAGATGGGAAGAGCTGGTTCATCTGGCTCGCCGTTTGGGCCATTCTGAACACGGTCGTCTCCTTCTACTACTACTTCCGCTTCATCAAGGTCATGTATCTCGGCGATCGCGTCGCGGACAGCAAGCCGCTCGCGCTCTCGCCGGCGCTGCAAACCGCGCTCGTGGTGTCGGTGGTGGGGATCCTGATCTCCGGAGTTTATCCGCGCTATCTCATTCAGCTCGCGCATGAACTGATTAGTTCGTTCGTGAAGTGATCGTCTACTACTTCTTCGCTGCGATCGCTGTCTGGATTGGCATCAAGTCGTTGTTGGGTGGCGTGCGCTATGCGGATTACGTGCGGCGCGAGATGGGCCGTCCGCTGCCCGAGTTTTATCCCTTTGTTTCCGTCATTGCACCCACGCGCGGCCACGAGGAGGGATTTGTCGAAAACATTAAGCCGCTCCTCGCACAGGATTATCCGCGATACGAAATCCAATTTGTTTTTGACGATCCGCAAGATCCCTCCCTTCCGCTCGTACAAAAGTTAAACGCCAGAACTGTTATTAGCGGTCCCGCAACTGACACCGGTCAGAAGGTTCACAATCTAATTGTTGCTATGGATCATCTCGATCCGCGTTGCGAAGTGATCGTGTTCGTCGATACTGACGCGCGCCCTTCGCGTGATTGGCTGCGTCAGCTCGTCGCGCCGCTTGCCGATGAGAACGTCGGCGCTTCGACGGGCTATCGTTGGTTTATTCCGGAACGAGGCGGACTTGCTTCGCGCTTGCGTGGCGTTTGGAATGCGTCAGTCGCTTCAGCGCTCGGCGCCGAGACGACGAAGAACTTTTGCTGGGGCGGCTCGACTGCGATTCGCCGTTCGACGTTTGAAGAGTTGAAAGTCGCGGAGCGCTGGCGTGGCACTGTTTCCGATGATTTCACGATCACACGCGTGCTGAAGGAAGCGAAATTGCCGATCCACTTCACACCGCGTTGCCTCGTGCCGTCGGTTGGCGACTGCGGATGGAATGAGCTCGTGGAGTTCACAACACGCCAGATCAAAATTACCCGGGTTTACGCGGAGCACCTTTGGGTGGCGCTGTTGCTCGGTTCGTCGTTGTTTGCGATCGCGTTCTTCGGTGGGATCGTGTTGCTCATGACGCGCGTGTTACTCGGGCAGTCGTTTTGGTTGCTGCTGAGCGCGCTTGTTGTGATCTTCGCGCTCGGCGCGGCGAAAGGTTGCATTCGCTGGCGGGCGGTGAGCCTTGCTCTTCCCGGTTATCGTTCCGCGCTGCGACGCGATCTCGCCGCGCACATCTTTCTTTGGCCGTTTGCGTCGCTACTCTACCTTTACAACGCGGTCGTCGCCGCGTTTTCGCGCCGCATCACCTGGCGCGGCATTACCTATAATTTGCTATCACCTACTGAAGCTGTCATTATTTCGCGCGACTCCTGATGACCAGCAAAGCGGTCCAATTCGTGCAACTGTTGCGTTCGTCGAAACGCGAGAAGCGTCTCGGCACGGTCATTCTGTTTGTCACGTCGCGTTGCAACGCCTTCTGCCAGACATGTTTCTATCACGAAGAGTTGAACCAGCCCGGCGATCTGACCTTCGCGCAACTCGAAAAGATCTCGCAAACGATGCCGCCGATCACGGACCTTTGGCTCTCCGGCGGGGAACCAACACTCAGACGCGACATCTCCGACGTCATCGATATGTTCGTTGCTAATAACGGCGTCAATCGGATCATCATCCCCACGAACGGACTGATCAAATCGCGGGTCTTCGAGATCGTCGATCGTGCTCTCGGAAACAACCCGGCCATAGATCTCTACCTGAACATCGCACTCGACGGCTACGGCCAAACACACGATCGCATTCGCGGCGTGCCCGGCAACTGGACCAAAACACTCGACTGCATCGAGTTTCTCTACCCGCTGAAAAGCAAGTACACCGATCGCTTTCGCCTGAACGTCAACACGGTCGTTTGCGCCGAGAACTACACCGAGATCGACATGCTCGCCGAGTTCATGTGGCAGAACTACAAACTCGACGGCCAGTACTTCAACATCATCCGTGGCGAAACGCTCGTCGGCGATCAGATCAAACAAGTGCCGCCGGAAGTCTTGCCCGCGATGTATACACGGGTAGCAAAGCTCACCAAACGCTACGGCGATCGCATGTTCGCAGAGGACGACGCCAGCAAACGCTTCGTTAAGAACGTCGCTTACGTCGGCACGATCACGACGCACTATCGCACGCAACACGCAAACTTCGCCGAACCGACTCCGTGGCCGTTTCCCTGCACGGCAGGCGAAACCACAGCCGTGATCGATTACAACGGCGACGTGCGCGCCTGCGAGTTGCGCGAGAAGTTCGCCACGCTTGCAGACTTCGATTACGACTTCGCAGCGCTGTGGTCCTCGCAATCACGCACCGAAGAACTCCTGGAAATCGACGGCGGTAAAGCCTGCTGGTGTACGCACGTCTGTTTTATTCACGACTCCATGCGCCACTCGCGCCGCGCTTTGCTCTACGAAGTGCCGAAAAACTTCCTCACGCGCGAGACGTGGTAATGGCCGACCAGGACGAAAATCGAAAAAGCGGCTTCGCGTACGCGGCGGGAATCACGCTCTTCGCGTCCGTGGTCTCCTTCTGTGGCGCCGGCTACTTGCTGGATCGCTGGCTCGGGACGGAGCCGTGGCTGCTGGTGGTCGGCATCGTGCTCGGCTCCGCGGTTGGCTTATTCGAGTTTGTGCGTTTGAGTTCAAAGACGTATTAAATTAAAATCACCGGCTTCGCGCATGGCGAATTCTCAAGATAACGCTATAAATCTGAGGATTTTCAGGACGATGGCGATTGCCACCGGGCTGAGTGTGGCTGTGTCTGCGCTGGTTGGGCCCTGGCGAGTGACGACCGGGCTGCTGCTCGGCGGCTTGCTGGCGCTTTTTAATCATCGCTGGTTGAAGAATTCCGCCGGCGCGGCGATTCGACTTTCAACTACCGGCGGCACGTCGCATTTCAATCTCGCGCAGTTTTTGCTGCGCTACGTCGTCATCGCGGCCGCGGTCTACGCGACCGTAACGCTGGACCTGGTTTCTTTGCCGGCGGTGCTGGCCGGGCTGTGCAGTTTTGTTGTGGCCATGATGGTCGAAGCTACAAGAGAGTTCTATTTCGCAATTACCGAGCGAGAGGAAATTAGTTGATGTTCTGGTTGCAGGCAGCCGCACACGGAGCGGCAGAGCACGCGGAGGAAACGGCGGAGCACGCAGAGGAAGCCGCACACCACGCGCCGATCATCGTGCAGCTCGTCAATCACTATTTTGGCGAACAAGCACTGGCGTTCGAACTCAAATACACCAAACCGATCTGGGACAAAGTGCTCGGCTGGTTCGGCTCCACGCCGGAATCTGCCTTTGGACCATACACGGCCGAGAACGCGATTCCGTGGTACACGGTGATGTTCTTCATCGCGTGCATCCTGAGTGTGGTGATCATCTGGATCTTCAAAGGCAAACTCTCCGAATCAGAGCCTGGTCACGGCCAACAGACGCTCGAAGTCAGCGTCCTCGCCGTGCGCAACATGATCCAGGACATCATCGGACCACACGGTTTGAAATACTTCCCGGTGGTGATGACGTTCGCCGTTGTGATCCTCGTCTCAAACCTGATGGGACTCTTTCCGCTGTTCATGAGTCCGACGTCGGCAACCAGCGTCACCTTCGCGCTCGGCCTGGCCTCGTTCCTTTATTACAACTACATCGGAATTAGTGAAAACGGCCTGTTCGGCCACTTGAAACACCTTGCCGGTCCAATCTGGTGGATCGCGCCGCTGATCTTCCCGATCGAATTGATCAGTAATTTGATTCGTCCGTTTTCACTCGGCATTCGTCTCTTCGGAAACTTGTTTGCCGACGAAAAGGTGATGGAAACGCTCTCCGGGCTCGCGCCGCCGTACACGTGGTTTGCGCCGATTCTGCTGATGCCGTTGAGCGTGTTCGTGGCTTTAATTCAAACGTTTGTTTTCATACTGCTTTCGCAGTTGTACCTCAGCGAGGTGTCGCATGCGCCGCACGATTCACACGGCGCGCACGCAGAGGAGTACGACGGCGACGAGTACATAGCGCCAGTTTTAACTTAATAATGGCTTTATCAAGGGCGTGGTGAGCGGTGCGGTCAGTGCGGCTGTACACGTTGCTTCGCATTCGAGATTGCAGTCGAGTTTTGAGTAGTACCGGGAAATTCATAGCAAGTGGGTAGGTCTGTCTCGCTGGAGCGCCGTTGTAAGAGGGGCGGTGGATACCGGATGCAGGCGAAATAATAACGACGGTGCTGCTCGCAGGGTGCAATCGCTAGTTCAAATCAGAGGAGAGAGCATGAGCAAATTCAGAATGGCGTTTTTTGCGGTGGTCGGCATTCTCATGACCGCGATGACCGCTATGGCGCAAGTCGAAACTGCCGCGGGCGGCGTTGCTGACAACGCGAGTTCGGTAAGCAAGTACCGCGCAATCGCGGCGGGCATCGGTTTCGGTATCGCCGTTGTCGGCGGCGCGCTGGGACAGTCGCGCATTGGCGCGGCGGCGTGCGAAGGCGCGGCCCGCAATCCGGGCGCGGCCGGTCGTATTCAGACGATGATGATTCTTGGTCTGGCGCTGATCGAGTCGCTGGTGCTGTTTGCGCTGCTGGTGATTTTCGCGGTCGTCAAACCCAGCTAGTCTTGGTTACATCGAAACAGCTTGTACGGGGGCGGCTTCGTGGCCGCCCCTAAAGCTATTTGACAGGATTCACATGATTTACAAGATGTATCTTGTAAATATCGTAAATCCTGTCTACATTTCCTACACGAGGCGCAACTAGCATGAAAAAATGTCCGCAGTGCGGAGTTGAATATCCCGACGCGAATACACTCTGCCCGGCGGACGGCATTGCGCTCGAAACCTCTGAAGACTCCTTAATCGGACAGACTCTCGCCGGAAAATACCGCATCGACGCGCGCCTCAACGAAGGCGGCATGGGCACTGTCTATCGCGCCACGCACGTGCTGATGGAAAAGACCGTGGCGATCAAAGTGCTGCGGCCGTCGCTTGCCGCGGATGAAAAGATCGTCGCGCGCTTCTCGCGCGAAGCGCGTGCTGCTTCACGTATCTCGCATCCGAACGCGATCAGCGTTACTGACTTCGGCGAAGACGAGAATGGAATCGTGTTTCTCGTGATGGAGTATCTCAGCGGCCGGACGCTGAAGAAACTCATCCGCGAGGAAGGCCAGTTGCCGCTCACGCGAGCCGTGGAGATCGTGCGGCAGGTGGGAGACGCTCTCCACGCCGCGCACCAGCAGGGCGTGGTGCATCGCGATCTGAAGAGCGACAACATCATGTTGATCGACACGATGGCCGGCGATCACGCGAAAGTGCTCGACTTCGGCATCGCGAAGATCAACGAGCCCGACGGAAATCGGGATACCGGCAGCTTAACGGCGCCGAACCTCGTGATCGGCACGCCGCAGTACATGTCGCCCGAGCAGTGTTCGCAGGACTCGGAAATTGATTCGCGATCGGACATCTATTCGCTCGGCGTGATTCTTTACGAGATGTTGGTGGGCCACGTGCCGTTCACTGCCGACTCGCCGACGATGGTGATGATGAAGCACCTGCAGGAGCCGGTGCCGTCGGTGCTCGAAGAGCGCAGCGATTTACCTGCCTCGATCGGTCGAGTGATCGCGCGGGCGATGGCGAAACTTCCGGCAAATCGTTACCAGACAATCGCCGAGTTGATTGAAGACCTGACGATCGCGTCGGGTAACGCGCAGTTTGCGCCGGTGCCTGCACCCGCGCCGCCGGTGAGTGCGAATGTTCCGGTGAGTGAAGACGCTGACGAAGTCACGGTGGTGCGGGCGAGACAAGAACCGCTGCCGCCGCCGCAGCCGGTTCAGCGACGTTCGCCGGTGACAGTTCCGGTGCAAGGGCCGACTTCAGGATCGATGCCTTCTGGTGCGATGCCACCGCCGCCTGCTGCGGCGAGTTTCAATCCGTTGAAGGTGATCATTCCGTCGGTTGTTGGTTTGCTGGTGGTGTTTGCAGTGATTTATGCGCTCAAGAGCAACTCGCTCGCGGAACAGCCGAACGCGAATCAACCGCAGACGACGCTCGCTGCGGATCCGAATAGCCAGCCAGTGCAGCCCGGGGCAACGCCGAGTGGAAAGAGCGAACAGGGAATTCCGGCGGGTGGGAGCATCGCTCCGCCTGCGAATGTGAGTGCGAGTCCGAATGCGAATGCTGACGTGTCGCCGGAGCCCGTTGAAGATATGAGTCCGCCGCCACCGGAGAATGCGAACTCGAACAGCAACAGCAACGCGAATAGCAACGCCAATCGAAAAGCCACACCGCTGCCGGAACCTACGCGTGTTGTGCCGGAAACGGTGCCTGTGCCCGCGCCCGCAGCTACGAAGACGCCCGAGCAAAAAGCATCACCAGTTCCTACGCCCACGCCCCCGCAGTTCTGACTCGTTCTGAGTCCACTCGTTTGAGCCAGCGTTTTGAGTTCAACCTTTAGGTTGTCAGTTTACAGGCAAGCTAAAGCTTGAACTCAAAACGCTGACGCTAACCGGTCGGTCTAAACGGTGGCTTCCACGATGAGTCGTCTGAAAGCTTCCTCGTCCTTGATAGCGATCTCAATTTCAAAAACAGAATAAGGCAGTGAAAAGTGGAGTGCGCGGAGTTTCACCGCGTCTTTGGCTGTGGTGATCAGTGCTGTGGCTCCGGCGCGTGTGGCTGCGGCGGTGAGATCGTCGATGTCTTTTTGCGTGTAGACGTGATGATCTCGGAAGGATTTTTCGGCGACGAGTTCGTAGCCGGTGTTTCGCAGTTGTGCGAAAAAGGAGTTGGGATTTCCGACGGCGCAAAACGCTGCGATAGGTCCGCTGGGAAGCGGAGAGCGCCGCGGTTTCATGGTCGATTGGAACAAGGGATTTTCGCCGATCAGATCACGGATCTGTTTGCGCAGGAGGTTGAGATCGTTTACTTGGTCGGAGCGCGTTAAAACGACGCAGTCGGCGCGGCTAAGGCCAGAAAGCGGTTCGCGCAGACGGCCGTGCGGTAGGAGTTGGCCGCCGCCCCACGGGTTGGTTGCGTCGACGGTGACGATGTTCAGGTCACGCGCGAGACGCAGGTGTTGAAAGCCGTCGTCGAGAACGAAACATTCAGTGCCGAACACTTCAATCGCGTCGCGTCCGGCGCTGACGCGATCGGCGCTACAGATCACGGCTGCCAGTCCGAGTAGGTTGGTTGCGAGCAGGTAAGGTTCGTCACCTGCTTCGGCTGGCGTCGTGAGTATCGCCTGGCCGTCCGACACGATCACCTGACGGTCCGGGTGCTGGCGTCCATAACCGCGCGTCAGTATGCAGACCTTTTTGCCGGCGCCCGCAATAATTCTGGAAACGTGTTCGACGAGCGGCGTCTTTCCAGTGCCGCCGACCGTCATGTTACCGACGCTGATCACGGGCCGATCGAGTTTGGTCGTGCGGAAAGTGCCGCGTTCGTAGAGCGAAAGACGCGTGCGCGTGACGGCGCTGTACAAGGCACTGAGCGGCGGGAGAATCAACGACTTCATGAAGTGTGCGGCGCCGGTGCGTCTAAATAATGCAGCGAGTCAGATGGTGGGTGGTCAGTTACGTTTGCGGAAAAGAGTGGCGCCAGTAACTTCATCGTCCGCTCGGCAGCGCCCTGATTGGCAATGATTAGCTCTTTCGCACGACGGGCCAATTCGTCCCGCCACTTGCCATCACTAAGCACGTGCTGCAAGACCTCGATCAACTTCATCACGGCTTCTTCGCCTTCAACCGGCGGCAGTTGAACAATGGCCTGAGCTTCATTCAGCAGGTCTACGATCGCATGAAAGTTGTGCGTGTGCGCGCCGGTGATCACCGCCACACCGTGCGCGGCAGGCTCAAGTACGTTGTGTCCGCCGCGATCGACAATACTTCCACCGACAAACACCACACTCGCGAGCGAATAGATCGCTGGCAACTCCCCGATCGTGTCGAGCAAAATCACTTCAGCCTCGGCATCGTTCGCCGACGGCTCGTTCGTCCTGCGCGCCCAACTCAAACCCGAAGCCTGGACCAACTCCGCGACTTCGTTGAACCGCTCCGGATGCCGTGGCGCCAACATCAACCGCACCGGTCGCGTCTCCCGCAGTCTCTTAAAACTCTCTAAAACAATCTTTTCTTCCGGCGCATGTGTGCTCGCCGCGAGCACCAGCGGAACGTCCCCGTGTAGACCGAATCGTTCTTTAACATCCGTGTTTTTGTCCGTGTAACTGCTTGATTCAAACTTCAAGTTTCCCACGGTGAAAACTCGCTCTTCATTCATCCCCAACAGGCGAATCCGCTCCGCATCCCTCTCCGACTGCATCACGGCCATACTCAAACACGCCAACACACGCCGCAAAAAGAACCTGATCTTCAAATACCGCCCAAACGACTTGCGCGAGATCCTGCCATTAACTAAAGCCACAGGAATCTCTCGTCTCTTACACTCCCTCAGAAAGTTCGGCCACAACTCCGTCTCCATCACCAACACCACCGCCGGACTAACTGCCTCAAGCGCACGCCGCACGGCCCACGTCCAATCAAACGGAAAATAAAAGACCTGCGCCGCTTGATTGCGAAACAGATCGCGCGCCAAGCGCTGCCCCGTCAACGTCACAGTCGAAACAACCAGCGTACTCTGCGGCAGCTCTTTCCGCAGACGCTCAACCAGCGGCCGCGCCGCCTGCGTCTCTCCAACGGAAACACAGTGCAGCCAAACAACCGGTTGCTTATCAATTGTCGGGAGAAAACTAAGACGCTCGCGCAGACCGTCGATGTACTTGCGATGCGCGAGCGCCTGAAACAGGAAGTAAGGTGAGAACAGCAGCAGGCCCAGCGATAAGAGAAGGCTATAAGCCAGGTACATGATGTTTGAGCTTGGAACTTGGAACTTTGTTCTTTGTTATCGTGGACTAGTCACTCATTAATAATGACAAAGTACAAAGAGCAAAGCACAAAGAACAAACGTCACTTCGCCCGCTCGATGTAACGCCCTTCCGTCGGATCCACTCTGATCCGATCTCCTTCGTTGATGAACGGTGGCACGGTGATCGTCACGCCATTCTCGAGTGTGGCGGGTTTGTTGACGTTGGAAACCGTCGCGCTCTTTAACGTCGGCTCGGTCTGGGTCACCGTCAGTTCCATCGACGGCGGCAGGTCGATACCGATCGGAGCGCCTTCATAAAACTCCGCCTGAAGTCTCAAACCGGGCATCAACCACTGCGCGGCGTCGCCGAGATCGTCTTCACTCAACGCGATCTGTTCGTAGTTCTCGGTGTTCATGAAGTGGTGATGCGAACCGTCGGAATAGAGATACTCCATCTCGTGCTGTTCGAGCGCCGCTCGGTCAACGGTGTCCGCGGAGCGGAAGCGATGTTCAAAAGATGAGCCAGTACGAATGTTTCGCAGCTTGGTCTGCACCATCGCGCGGAGGTTGCCGGGCGTGTGGTGACGAAACTCAACGACCTTGCACGGTTGGCCTTCGAAAACGATCACCATGCCGCGTCGTATCTGGGTTGCAGGAATAGCCATATAACTGAATTCTCCGTTTAAAAATTAGGCGTTTGGACAAAAGGCGTAGTCTAACGAGGCGTTTGTAGCTTTGTCCAGTAACCTCCACGATTACGCAGAAACGAAATCTGCGTAATCTGTGGATGGTTTGCCTCGAAATAACAAGGGCGATCCTCTGAATCCGCGTCCAGAGCGACCGCCCTTTTTGAGGAGCCCACCTACCTCGGTTGTATTCACACTATACGACCGAAATAGTTCCACAATCTCGCCGAGCCTCAGGCGGCTCGCGCGCGCGGCACACGGCGCAACCGCGCCTGACGGTCCAGCCACTTCTGCGCCAGCTCGTAGTAGGGAAACTTCTTCTCGTCCAAACGAAACGCGCTCGTGTGATAGTAACGGCGGCCCTTGATCAGTTTTGCCGGATGCTTGATGTGCAGCATCTCGTGATAAAGGATGTACTCGACGACTTCCTGTGGAACCTCTTTCGAATCGAGCGTCTTGCTGATCGTGATGCTGTCGAAAACGCGATCGTGATGACCCAGGATGCTCTTCGTGCGCCGCTGCGACCAGGTGATTGTGGGTTTCGGAATCTGGCCGTCGAAGTAGTTGCGGTTCAATTTTCTGAACAGCCGGTCGAGATCGTAAACGCTGCCTTGCGCCGTGGAGATCATCTTGCGGCCGTGTTCGCGCCGGGCCAGGTCAGTTAAGCGCATGATTGCCGGAGTCAATGAATAATCGCGATAAACACGATCGTGCTGTGCCGGCACTTTCTTTCCGAGGAGCCGCGCGACCAGAATCCATGCCAGCGCGCGCAACACTTCCGGCGGCGCGTCCTTGCAGATGTTCGAAAGACTCACATAGACCCGTTTCGAGCGCATGCGAATGTGGTGACGCAGCCCGGCGTAGTCATAAAAGCGCACTTCGATAGCAGGCACGCCTCGGTTGCCGCCCAGATGACGAAACGCGTCGGCAAAATATTTCGCTACTTCGTTCATGTGAGTACTACCTGAACTGCCGGGTACTTACCGGACCGAAAGAAGGGTTCAATCTTAAGGAGGGGAAAGTAGAACCGTCAACCCGCGGCGGGAGGGCAGCCGGAAGTCCCTAAATTACAGCAATTTACGTGGAATCTGTGCAATCTGTTAACAAAACATTTATACTGCGAAATGCTAATTCTATGCCCCGTCGAGCCTCCAACCTGCAAGCCACGGAAAAGGGTGTCCTTGACTCCCGCGCCGAGATCCTGCTCGCCGCGCTGATCAAGGAGCATCTCGTGACCGGCGAAGCTGTCGGCTCGCGTGTCTTGTCGGATCGCTTCGCACATGGCTACGGCTGGAGCCCCGCGACGATTCGCAACGTGATGGGCGAACTCGAAGAATCAGGCTTTGTCGACCAGCCACACACCTCGGCGGGCCGCGTGCCGACCGACAAAGGCTATCGTTATTACGTCGACAACATGCTCGGCGAGGCGCGTCTCTCGCGCAGCGATCTAAAGGCGATCGATCACCTGTTTGCAGTCAACGAATTCGATCCCGGCTCGTCGCCGGACCGCTTGATGGAAACGGCGTCGCACGTTCTCTCGGCGCTTTCGCAGAACGTCGGCATCGTTGTTTCACCTTCGTTAGGCGAGAACCGGTTGAAGCATATCGACTTTGTTCACTTGCCGGACAAGCGCATTCTCGTCGTGCTCGTGTCGACCGCGAGCATGGTGCATAACAAGGTCATCCGCGTCTCTGACGAGTTCACGCAGGACGAACTCGATCACACTGCGCGTTACCTGAACACCGAATTCAGCGGCAAGAGCCTGTTAACGATTCGCGCCGAGATCGTGGAGCTGATGAAAGAAGAGAAGGCGCTTTACGATCGACTGCTTCAGAACGCCGTGCTGCTTTGCGAGCGGAGTCTCGAGGGTGAGGAGACGATCGGCGGCGACGTTTACGTTGACGGCGCTTCAAACATCCTGACCAAACCCGACTTCGACGACATCGAACGCATGCGCGACCTCTTCCGCATGTTCGAGGAGAAGTCGCGGCTGATCAAGATTCTCAACGAGTGCGTTCACGAAAATCCCTACTCCGGCGACGTTCACGTAGTCATCGGCCGCGAGCACCCGACCGACTCGATGCGGAGTTGTGCCCTAATCACTGCGCCGTATCAGGTCGGGCAAAATGGAGGCGTCGGCACGCTCGGCGTCGTTGGGCCCATGAGAATTGAATATGCGCGGATTATGGCTATGGTAAACTACATGGCGCGGTTGATTGAATATCGCCTCGGAGAGCAGGCCGCCCCTTAAACCGTAAAGATTCAGATCCTGCCTACTAATGAATTCAGACAGGAAAGACAAGCCTTACCGCATTCCAATCAGGTTCATGGACGCTGAAGACGAAGGCGGTTCCGTGGATGACGAGCAAGCAATGGATAGAGTAGATCCCGACAACGACGAGGTTTTTGAAATCGACGAAGACGACGCGTCCCTGGACGCGGTTTCACCTTCAGAACCGGCGGAACCGCTGGATTCGTTTGGCGGTCCGGACACGGCCGAGTTGATCGCGACGAGAGCGGAACTGAAACGGGTTGAAGCTGAAAACGCCGAGTTGAAAAACCAGCTCGCGCGCCGCCAGGCTGATTTTGAAAACTATCGCAAGCGCGTGGAGCGCGAACGCAACGAAACTTACAATCGCGTGGCCGCGGACGTCGCCACGAAGTTGCTGCCGGTTTCCGACAATCTCAAACGCGCGCTGGAAGCCGAGTCGTCGGTGGAAGCATCGGAGACGGACGAGTTTCGTCACTTTTTGAGTGGTGTCGATCTGATTTGGAAACAACTCAACGGCGTGCTCGACGCGTTGGGAGTCAAACCGATCCCCTCGGTCGGCGAGCCTTTTGATCCTCACATTCATGAAGCAGTGGTCACGGAAGCTACGGACGAGTACGAGCCCGACACGGTGATACAGGAGATCGTTGCGGGCTACCGCCTTGGCGACAAGTTGATTCGTCCCGCGCTGGTGAAAGTTGCGACACGAAAGTAAATCTGGATAGATGGGAAAAGCGATAGGCATTGATTTAGGGACCACGAACTGCTGCGTCTCGGTGCTCGAAGGCGGCGCAGTGCAGATCGTGCCCAACAAAGAAGGTGGCCGCACGACGCCGACCGTCGTCGGTTTCACTGAAAAGGGCGAACGGCTGGTTGGGCAGATCGCCAAGCGCCAGGCGGTGACGAATGCCGCGAATACGGTCTACGCCGTCAAGCGTCTCATCGGCCGCAAGTTCAGTTCGTCCGAAGTGCAACGCATGCGCGAGACGTCGGCGTTTGAGATCGTCGACTCGCCAAACGGCGATGCGCGCGTGCGCGTGCAGGGCCGCAATTACAGTCCGCCTGAATTGTCGGGAATCGTTTTGCAACGTCTCAAAGCGGCTGCGGAAGATTTTCTCGGCGAGGCAGTGACGGACGCGATTATCACCGTTCCCGCTTACTTCGACGACACGCAACGACAAGCTACAAAAGACGCGGGCAAGATCGCCGGCCTGAAAGTCGAACGCATCATCAACGAGCCGACCGCCGCGGCGCTTGCGTACGGTCTCGGCAAATCAGACTCTGAACGCATCGCGGTTTACGACCTCGGCGGCGGCACGTTCGACATCTCGATCCTCGAAATGAATGACGGCGTGTTTGAAGTATTGTCCACTTCCGGCAACACGTTTCTCGGCGGCGAAGACTTCGACGAACGTATCATGAACTGGATGGCGGGCCAGTTTCTCGCCGACACCGGAATCGATCTGCGACAGGATCGACTCGCTTTGCAGCGATTGAAGGAAGTTGCGGAACGAGCCAAGTGCGATCTTTCGTCTGCGACTGAAACCGCGATCAATCTGCCGTTCATCGCCGCGGACGCGTCTGGCCCGAAACACTTCAACAAGACGTTGTCGCGCGAAGAGTTCGAAACACTCGTCTCCGATCTCGTCGAACAGACGATCGAACCGTGTCAGACGGCGTTGAAGGACGCGAAGCTGCAACCGTCGGACATTCAGAAAGTGATTCTCGTCGGCGGCCAAACGCGCTCGCCGATCGTCGAACGCACGGTCGAGAAGATCTTCGGACGCAAGCCGTCGGCGGAGATCAATCCGGACGAAGTGGTGGCCATGGGCGCGGCAATTCAGGGTGGCGTTTTGAGTGGCGACGTCAAAGACATCGTGCTGCTCGACGTGCTGCCGTTGAGTTTGGGACTGGAAACTCGTGGTGGATTGTTTACGAAGATTATCGAGCGCAACTCGACGATTCCGCTACGCAACAGCCTGACGTTTACAACCGTTGTCGACAACCAGTCATCGGTAGAGATTCACGTTTTGCAGGGCGAGCGCGAGGTGGCGAAAGGCAATCGTTCGCTGGGCAAGTTTGAGCTGGTGGGAATTCCGCCAAACCCGCGCGGCGTGCCGCAGATCGAGGTTTCGTTTGAAGTCGACGCGAACGGAATTGTTTCCGTGTCGGCGCAGGACAAGACGACCGGGCGCGAGCAGCAGATGCGTATTTCGCCGACTTCGGGGCTCGCGCCGGACGAGATCGATCGTCTCATTCACGAGGCGGAACAGTCCGCGGACACCGACCGCAGCGCCAAAGAAACGGCGATGCTGCGGAACCGTGCTGATTCCTTGCTGCGGAATACCAAGAAGTCGTTTACGAAGTTTGGGGGAATGTTGCCGCAGGAACAGCAGGATCATGCCGAGAAGGTGTTTGCCGAGGCTGAGGCGGCGCTAGCGACAGATAGTACTGACGAGATTAAAAAGGCACTCACGAATTTGGAAGTTGTCGCCGGACAACTCACATCCGCGATGCTG
>DATELP010000227.1:0-11930 GCA_035276425.1 Pyrinomonadaceae bacterium | reverse complement strand
CTGATGGGTGAGCTAAGACGACAGATCGGATTGCGCACGGCGGCGGCGCTCGTGGTGGGTGAGGTCATCGCGGTGGGGATTTTTTTGACGCCCGCCGGGATGGCCAAACAACTCGGGTCGACGATGTGGCTGCTCGTCGTGTGGCTCGCGATGGGCGCGATGGCGGTGTGCGGCGCGCTGTGTTATGGCGAACTCGCCGCGCGTTATCCCGAAGCCGGCGGCGGTTACGTTTACTTGCGCGAAGCGTATGGTCCAGCGCTCGCTTTCATGTACGGCTGGATGGCGTTTCTTGTAATGGATCCCGGATTGACTGCGGCGCTCGCAGTCGGACTCGCGACCTATGCGGGTTACGTCATCAATCTTTCGCCGTGGGGCACGAAGCTACTCGCCATCGCCACGATCGCCGCGATCGCGTTGATCAATATTCGCGGCGTCCGGCTCGGGGCGTGGTTTGTCCGCGCTTTGATGTTTCTAAAACTCGGCCTGCTCGCATTTGTAATTCTCTGGGGCATCGGGTTTCAACTCGGCGACTGGTCTAACTTCACGCCGTTCGTCGCGCGACACGCGGGCTCGCCGCCGCTCATCGGCGCAATTGCCGGTGGACTCGTCGGCGCATTCTTCTCGTTCGCTGGATGGTGGGACTTGGGCAAACTCGCAGGTGAAGTGAAAGATCCGGCGCGCACGTTGCCGAAAGCGCTCACGCTCGGTGTGTTCATCGTCATGATCGTCTACATTCTGACGAGCTTAACTTTTGTTTATCTTGTTCCACTCGATCGGGTCACTTCAGGCGAAACATTTGCCGCGCAAGCGGGTGAGGTTTTGTTCGGACGCGCGGGTGGAACAGTGTTTTCACTGATCGTAGTCGTCGCGGTGTTGGGAAGTTTGGGCGCGGTGGTGATGTCAGCGCCGCGCGTCTACTTTGCGATGGCTCGCGACGGGTTGTTCGTTCCCGCGGTGGCGGCGATTCATCCGCGCTTCGAGACGCCCGCGTTTGCGATTGCGCTGCAAGCGATGCTGGCGTCGGTGCTGGTCCTGGTCGGCACGTTCAACGACATCATTTCCTACTTTGTCTTTGTAGTGATAGTGTTCATCGGTCTCACGATCGTTGCGTTATTCAAACTCCGCCGGCGCGGGTCGAAAGGCGTCGGTTATTTAACGCCGGGCTATCCGGTGACGCCGATCGTCTTTCTCGTGTTGATTGTGTTGATGCTCGTGTTGCTCGGCGGCAATAATCCAAAGCAGGCGTTTCTCGGCGTCGTGGTAGTTTCGCTGGGCCTGCCGTTTTACCTGTTGGTGTTTCGCCGCAAACGTTTCATGGATAAGGGAAGGACAAGTTATGACGTGGATTAAAACCGTCGCGGTCACGGAAGACGAGGAGGTGCGCAAGGCGGTCGAATCGCAGCGCGATCTCTATCCGATCGAGTACGCGACGCCCGTGCATCCGACGGCTGACGGCGAAACTGCCGGCATCGTCGCGTCGCACAGTTTGATTCCCAAGGCGCTCTTTCACGCGTTCTCAACCTTCGGCGCGTTGATGGCGCCCGATCTTCCGTTGGATCGGCGCCAGCACGAGATGATCACGACGGTGGTCTCCGTGACTAACCGGTGTCATTATTGAATCGAATCGCACGCAGAGTTTCTGCGTCGAGTGACACTGGACCAGGATTTGGTGGCGGCGCTGGAAGAGGATTATCGTTCGGCGCCGATCACGGAGCAGGAGCGCGTCATGCTCGACTACGTCGTGCAGATCACACGCGACGCGACGCGCATTTCCCCCGCGGATCACGACCGTTTGCGCGCCGCCGGCTTCGACGACAAAAGTATTTTGCAAATCACGTTGATCGCCTCATGGTTCAACTACATCAATCGTGTCGCTGACGCACTCGGCGTTGGCAGAGGGTAAGACAATGAAGTTCCGTGCCATATGGTTTTGCCAAAGAAGATTTTTCGACACGACGGTGCCGCGGGACGTCGGTGCGGCTCTGCCGCCGGATGTGAGGCGAGGCTATGCCTCGCCGGAGTTGACTAACAAGAATCGTGGGGCTATGCCCCTGGTTCGGGCTCTGCCCGACGCTGATAGGCCAAAGGCCGTACCGGGGGCGGAGCCCAACTTCTTATCGATATTCGACCGGCGAGGCGTAGCTTCGCCTCATATCCGGCGGCGAAGCCGGATCGAAGCGTGGCGGCGAAGCCGGAACGAAGGCCGACGAAGCGACACGAAACTGCTGTTTAGGAAGAGCTGTGCAGCTCTTTTAATTGCAATTATGTTTGGGTCGGTCGTGTTTGCTCAGCAGAAGCAGAGCGACGATGAGGTGGTGCGCGTTAAGTCGAATCTTGTCAACATCGACTTGATTGTGAAAGACAAGAAGGGCAAGTACGTCGCGGACCTGAAGGCGGAAGACTTTACTGTGGTTGAGAATGGAGTGGCGCAGAAGATCGAGTTCTTCGACGCACCGTTGTCGCGAAACGAAACGAAGAGTCCGACAGGGGCGGCTGCTTCTGACGCCACAGCAACAACTCCAGGCGGCGCGCCGCGTAACTACGTCGCCCTCGTGCTCGATTCACAAACCACGGACATCACAAACCTCAAACAGGTTCGCGAAGGCTCGATCAAATACGTTCGCGATCAGATCACAGACGGCGATGTGGTCGCGCTGTTTGGCGTCACGAATGGTTTGCAGATGCTGCAACCGTTCACTCAAGACAAGAACAAGCTGATCGCCGCACTCGAGAACGGCGGCGTTAACGCGGCTGCAACCGGCTTCGAACAGAAAGATATCGCGGGCAACATCAGTGCGCGTCAGGCGCAGTTGGCTTCGGCGCCTTCGCTGCCGACTTCAGCGATCACGTCGCCGGGCGGCGGCTCCGAGGCTGCAAAGACGATGATCGCGCAAACCGTGCTGGCGCAGTTCATCAAGTTGCGCACTGCTCTTAGTTTGCAACAGTCGCGTCCGATACTCGCGGCGCTCGCAGCGATTTGCGAAGGCTTGCGATCGATACCCGGCAAGAAGACGCTGGTCCTGTTCTCGCAGGGATTCGTCACGCCTTCGGTGCTCGACTGGCAAGTGCAAAGCACAATCGACATCGCTAACCGTGCGAACGTCGCGATCTACATCATCGACTCCGCCGGTTTGCGCGGTGGTGGAACCACTTCCGGCGCGTTGGTGCCCACGACTCCGCTCGCCGGAGTTTCGGGCATCGTCAATCAGGAGCAACGCATTCGCGCACAAGGCGGCGAGACCGTGTTCGACAACGTGCGGCAGGAAGGACAGAATCGCGAGTACGACATTCTTTATCGTATGTCTGGCGACACCGGCGGCAGGTTTCTCAAAGGCAACAACGACATCGGTATTAGTCTCGAACGCATCAACGAAGAGATTCACGCGCGCTACACGATTGCCTATCGCAGCACAAATCAAAACTTCGACGGCACGTTTCGCAAAGTGAAGATCGAGGTGCGACGGCCGGAGGCGCAGGTCGTTTCGCGTTCGGGTTACTATGCGATTCCGCCGGAAGAGATCGTGCTGTTGTCGCCGGATGACAAGAAACTGCTGAGTGGTTTTGCAGCGGCGCAAGCGAATCCCGAGCTGCCTGTTTATGTCGGTTTGAGTCAGTTCAGATCGCGCGATGGTTTGTACACGGTGCCGGTGGCGCTCGAGTTGCCGCCGTCGGCGGTGAAGTTTGAACGCAAAGGCGACAAGCGTTCGATGCAGTTGGAAGTTCTCGGTGTGTTGAAAGCCGGGGACAAAACTCTTTCGCGGCTTGGCGGAAATTTCGACGTTAACCTCAGCGACACGGACTATCAAACGATCGTCAACAACAACATCTTCTATCGGCAGGACATGGTGCTCGCGCCCGGCGAGTACACGCTCGACGTGATCGTTCGCGATAAGCAATCGGGCAAGACGGCGGCGAAGCGCGAAGAGTTTGTCGTAGCTGAACCCGATTCGGAGTTTGCGGCGACGCCCGTTGTGCTCAGCCGTTACGCAGAGCAGGCGCAACTGCCGCAGCTTGGTTCCGATGAAGTAGACGTGTTTACCACCGGTCGAACGAAGATTCGGCCGTCGCCGGGAAAACAGTTTCAGGCGACTGATAACCTGATCATGTTCGGTTCGGTTTACAATCCGGCGAACAGTCCGGACTCGGGCAAGCCGCTGGTGCGCGTGACGGTGCGCTTGCTGAAAGACGGGCAGCCGGCGACGAAGTTTTTTGATTACGTGTTGACCGAGATGCAACCGCAGCCAGTGCCGCACCTGACGTTTGCCGAGTACATCAAGCTTGCTGGTCTGGCGCCGGGTAACTACGTCGCCACGTTCGAGATCAAAGACATGGTCACGCGCAAATCTGTGAAGCAGGACGCGCCGTTCACGATCGTTCCCTGATGCTGATATCCGAACTCGACACGCCCGCGCTGATCGTCGATCTCGACATCATGGAGGGGAACCTGAAGCAGATGGCGGATTACTGCCGCCGTCACAAACTTCGTCTCCGGCCGCATACCAAGACGCACAAGATTCCCGAACTCGCGCGCAAACAGATCGAAAGCGGCGCCAGCGGGATCACTGTCGCCAAACTCAGCGAAGCAGAAGTGATGATCGACGCTGGTCTAAACGATCTGTTGATTGCGTATCCGATCGTTGGGCCAACGAAGACCGCGAGATTAGCGGCGCTCGCCGAACGCGCCACGATCGCTGTGTCGCTCGACTCGATAGAAGCAGCGCGCGGCATCTCCGCCGCTGTGTCCGAACGCGGAGTTAACGTCGGCATTCTCGTCGAAATAGACGTGGGCTTCGGTCGCGTTGGCGTCGCAAACGAAACAAGAGCACTGGAACTCGCCCAAGCGGTTGCTTCATTACCGGGACTGAACTTTTTGGGACTGATGTTTTTTCCCGGTCACTTCGGTGTCGAACCGGAGGAACGCGCCGTACTGCGCGCGCAGGTCAATGAACTACTCGATCGTTGTGTGGAAACGTTCGAGCATGCCGGTTTACCGATCTCGGTTATGAGTGGCGGGTCGACGCCGAGCCGTTACGAGAGCGATTTGTTTCATGGCGTGAACGAGGTCCGTCCGGGCACGTACATCTTCAACGATCGCAACACCGTTGGCGTCTCGGCTGCATCGCTGAACGAATGCGCGTTGTCAGTGCTCGTGACAGTCGTAAGCACGAGCGTCTCGGGGCACGCAGTTATCGACGGCGGCTCGAAGACTTTCTCGTCGGATCGTTATCAAGCCGAAGATGAACGGGGCTTCGGGCTAATCAAACAAGATCACGCCGCGGAGATCGAGCGCTTTTCGGAAGAACACGGCCACATAAACATATCTCAATCCGATCGCCGGTATACCGTCGGCGAGCGCCTCAATGTGATCCCCAACCATGTCTGTAGCACTGTGAATCTCCACGACGAAATCTACGGCGTCAGAGGCGATCAAGTTGAGACTGTGTGGCGCGTGGCGGCCAGAGGAAAGGTGCGCTGATTGGACGAACTCGCCACAAAGAGGCACAAGAAGCACAAAAGGCACAAGAATTCAGTCAAAGCTTTTGTGCCTCTTGTGCCTTTTGTGCTTCTTTGTGGCTTAATGCTCGTGAGTTTTAGCGCAGTGAGTTCAGCTTCAGTCGAAACCTACGAACTCGTAATCATGAACGGCCGCGTCATCGATCCCGAATCGAAGACTGACGCTGTTCGCAACCTCGGCATCTCAAACGGAAAAATCAAAGCGATCTCTCGCGATCGTCTCAACGGTCGCAACACGATCGACGCGCGCGGGCTTGTCGTTGCGCCTGGCTTTATCGATCTTCATCAGCACGGCCAGAACGAAGAAAATTTCCGCTTCAAAGCACTCGACGGCGTCACGAGTGCTTTGGAACTCGAAGTCGGCACTGGTGACGTTGCTCGCTGGTACGCCGATCGCGCCGGCAAGTCGCTGATCAACTATGGCGTCAGTTCCGGACATCTGGCCGCCCGTATGGCTGCGATGAAAGAACCGGTGACGTTTTTACCAACTGGCGAAGCCGCGCGCCGTGAAGCAACCGAAGCTGAGATCAGTGAGATGAAGCAGCGGCTCGAGCAGGGATTGAAACAAGGCGCCGTGGCTGTCGGATTTGGGATTCAATACACGCCGCAAGCTTCGCAGTCGGAAATTCTCGAAATGTTTCGCGTCGCTGCACAGTACGGCGCGACGTGTCACGTACACATGCGCAACGCGGGCGCTAAAGAGCCTGGTGGCAGCGTTCAGGCACTCGAAGAAGTGCTCTCTGCCGCGGCGTCTACCGGCGCGCCGTTACATGTGGTACACATTCACAGCACGGGTGGACCAGCGACACCCAAACTGTTGCAGATGATCGGCGAAGCGCGTCGCAAGCTCGACGTCACGACGGAGTGTTACCCTTACATCGCCGGTATGACCGACATCAAATCGGCGATCTTCAACGAAGGCTGGCAGGAAGTCTTCGGGATCGATTACAAAGACTTGCAGTGGGCGGCGACTGGCGAACGGCTCACGAAAGAGACTTTTGAAAAGTATCGCCAGACCGGCGGCATGGTCGCGGTCTTTTCGATGACTGAAGAGATCGTCGTCGGAGCTTTGCGAAATCCGTTGACGATGATCGCGAGCGACGGCATTCTCGAAAACGGCAAAGGCCATCCGCGCACGGCCGGAACTTACTCGCGTGTGTTGGGAAAATACGTGCGTGAAGATCGCGTGTTGAGTTTGATGGACGCGTTAACGAAGATGACGTTGATGCCGGCGCAGCGATTGGAGCGGCGAGTGCCGGCGATGAAAGACAAAGGCCGCATTCGCGCCGGGGCTGATGCGGACATCACGATTTTTGATCCGCAAACGATTAGCGATCGCGCGACATTTCAGGAGCCCGCGCGCGAATCTACAGGTATTAAGTTTGTGATTGTGAATGGCGTAATGGTTGTGAAAGATGGTCAGTTGCAGGCGAATGTTCATCCGGGAGGACCGATTCGTGCCCCTTTTTAAGCAACAGATTACATGGCCTTTTTGTGTGCTGCTTTTTTGTGTTTGTACCGTATCGGCCCAACAGAGTGGACCACAAACGCTGGCCTACGACGATCTTGTTGCGCTTTACGAAAACGACGTTCCGCCTCCGGCGCTTGCAGAGCGGCTCAACCGATTGCTAACCACGCCGTTCGTCAATAACTCCGCCGGCCTGCGTGCTCCAAAGGCCGGCGCCAGGGGCGACTTCGGAAAGAGATTCATTCGCGTCGCGACATGGAATATCGAACGCGGATTGGAGTTCGAAGCAGTTAAAGCCGCACTTACGAACGATCAAAGATTCTTCCGGCGGTTGTCAGTCACAGATCGCGGATCGCGTTTCGATCTCACTGAGATTCTCGAGCAAGCGGCGATGTTGAGCCGCGCTGACGTCATCGTGCTGAACGAAGCCGATTGGGGACTGAAGCGAACCGACTACCGCTACATCGCGCGCGAACTCGCCGCCGCGTTGCAAATGAACTACGCCTTCGGTGTGGAATTCGTCGAAGTCGATCCGATAAACCTCGGCACTGAAACGCTCGAAGGCGAGGTTAGCGCTGATAAAGAGGAGATGGTCCAAAACCTCGCCGTCGACAAAACACGCACGCTCGCTTTGCACGGCAACGCGATACTGAGTCGCTTTCCTTTGCGCAACGTCAGGCTCGTGCCGTTTGTGAACCAGGGCCACGATTGGTACGCGGGTGAGAAAAAAAATGTGTCCGTGCTCGAGAAAGGGAAACGCAAAGGCGCGGGCATCGTCCTCGGCGAGAAGATCGCGCGCGAAGTGCGGCGGGGCGGCCGCATGATGCTGCTCGCCGACATCGAAGAACGTGGCATTCCCGGCGGCCGCATGACTGTCGTCGCGACGCATCTCGAAGACAAAGCAAAGCCGTCCGAACGTGTGAAGCAACTCGAGGAAGTGCTCGCGTTAGTTCAACCGGCAACGCACCCGGTCGTGTTGGCCGGCGACATGAACACGTCTGGCAGCGACGCGACGCCGACTTCGTTTCAACGCGAGATCAAAAAGCGGCTCGGCAGCAGCAAGTTCTGGGTGACGCAGGGGATCAAATACGCAACCGGCGTTGGTCTGCTTTACGACATCACGGTCGGCGCCGTGAAGATCTCGCGCACCAGAAGAGATCCGACGGTGAAGAGCGTGAAGTTTGTTTCCGAGAATCCCGAAGAGAAGTTTTTCAGCACGTTGAAAGACTTTCGTTTTGCTGATGGCGGGGCTTTTGATTTTCGTGGTTCGAGAGAGTTTTCGATTGGCGCGAGTCATGAAACTCTTTCTGATTCCAACGAACGCGCGTCGAAGGGTTTTGTTAGCACGATGGAAATGAGCGGGAGGCTCAAAGTGGATTTGAAGCTTGATTGGTTTTTTGTGAAACCGGTTGGGCTGACGGATCCTGATGATGATGATCAACCGTTTCGCTTTGCGCCGCAGTGGGGACGCACGCTGAAGACTTTGAATTACGCGCTGAAGGATCGCATATCGGATCACAATGCGATGATTGTGGACCTGCCTCTCGATAATTAGCGCTGATTTAGCCACGGACTAACACGGAGACACACGGACTGCCTTACTGATTTATGTAGTCCGTGTTCGTTCGTGTTAGTCCGTGGCTAATTTGGCTGCGATCTTTGTTTCGTTCTCCTGCGGGCTTTTCTCGCCGCGTTCTTTCGCTTCGGGCGCGCCGCGTTCTGCCGCGGCGTTTTCGATCTCCGAGTTTATTTCACCGCCGATTAAAACAGCCGCGCCCGTGAAGTAAAGCCACAACATCAAAATGATCACCGCTCCGAGCGATCCGTAAGTTTTGCTGTACGAGTCGAAAAACTCGAGATACACGCGAAAGCCGAGCGAAATCAACAGCCACAACACAACACCGATCAGCGCGCCCGGCGTGAGCCACGACCATTTCTGCTCGCGCAGATCGGGCGCGAAGTAGTAGATTAAAGCAAACGCGAGGATCATGACCGCAAACACGATCGGCCATTGAATGATCTTCCAAACCAGGGCGAACTGCGATCCAAAACCGTAATGGTTCGCAACGCCTTCCGCGATGTGTCCACCCGCGACGACTAACAGCAAAGCCACAACGATCAGTATCGACAGCGAGATTGTCAGAGTGATCGCCACAAGCCTTTGTTTCCACCACGAACGGCCTTCCTCAATGTCGTAAATGGCGTTGAGTGAATCCGTGATCGCGCTCATGCCGTTCGACGCCGCCCAAAGCGCCGCGAGCAAACCGAATGAGAGTTTTCCGCCGCCACTCGACTGCGACACTTCCAGCATCGTTGCATTGACGAGTTCAAACGCAGACGGCGGCATGATGCGCGAGAGATAACTGAAGAGCTGCTGCCGCGTGCCCATGTCGGAACCGAGCGCGAGACCGATCACCGACGTCATGAAGATCAACAAAGGAAAGAGTGCGAGCAGGAAGTAGTACGAGAGTTCAGCGGCGCGCCCGAAGAGACGATCGTTGTTGGCTTCTTTCCAAACTCGTTTGGCTAATTCAAACCAACTGATGTTGCGGAGCGCCCAAAGCGATTTCATGGCACTGTGCTCCTTTCGTCGTACGTTTTCCAGTCGCCACGCTTCACGCGTCGTGTGCAGTGCAACGCGGATACCAGCGGGAATGCGCCTTGCTGTTACCCGAGCTTCAACACGGCAAACGAACAAGGGGGACAACGACGCGTGGCAATTCCGAAACGCGCTCACCAGCAACACAATCAAGCACCCCAGGACGAACCACGCGATGAGAAAGACGCGCAGTCGCGTGGAGTGCTGCGAACGCTCGGTCTCGGATTGATCACGGGCGCTGCCGACGACGATCCTTCCGCGATCGGAACCTACGCGAGTGCCGGAGCCGCGATCGGTCCGGCGTTTTTGTGGACGGCGCCCGTCACGTTTCCGATGATGTGCGCGGTCGTTTACCTGTCGGCGAAGCTAGGACAGGTCTCGGGCAAGGGGCTCTTCCACGTCATCAAAGATCATTACTCGCGTTGGATACTGTATCCGGCGCTGATCGGTGTGCTGATCGGAAACACGATCGAAGCAGGTGCGGACATCGGCGGCATGTCAGCGGCGATTGCCGTGCTTGTGCCGGTTCCGTTGCCGCTGATCATCATTCCCGTGACGCTCGCGATCTTCGCGCTGCAAGTCTGGGGTTCTTACACGTTGATCCGCAACATCTTTCGTTGGCTCGCGTTGACGCTGCTGGCGTATGTCGGCGCCGCGATCCTTGCCAAGCCGGATCTGATGGACGTGATTAGGGGCACGTTGATCCCGTCGATTCGTTTCGACCAGCAGTTTTTGTCGTTGCTGGTGGCGGTGATCGGCACTACGTTGTCGGCCTATCTTTACACGTGGCAGTCAAACCAGGAAGTCGAGGAAGAGATCGCGATGGGCCGGCGGCGGCTCGTCGATCGGCAGGGTGCGACTCGCAAGGAGTTGCGAGAGACGCGCAAAGACGTGATCGCGGGGATGTTCTTTTCAAACGTCGTGATGTACTTCATCGTTCTTTCCACCGCCTCGACACTCTTCAAAACAGGCACGACTGAGATCAATACCGCTGCGGAAGCTGCTGAGGCGCTGCGGCCGTTGGCGGGTAGTGCGGCGTCTGTGCTGTTTGCGCTCGGCGTGATCGGTGTCGGGTTTTTAGCTGTGCCGGTGATGACGACAGGCGCGGCGTATGATCTGTCGCAGGTGATGGGTTGGAAGCACAGTCTGCACGCGAAGCCGTCGGAAGCGAAGAAGTTTTATGCGGCGATTGGCGTGTTCACTGTGCTCGCGATGAGTATGAACTTTCTCGGGTTCAATCCGATGAAGGCGTTGGTGTTTTCGGGGATCGTGCAGGGGTTTTCCACACCGCCGTTGCTGCTGCTGATTATGTTGATGACGAACAACCGGAAGATCATGGGGAAGCGGAAGAACAGTTTGGGGATGAATATTCTCGGGTGGGTAACGACCGCGGCAATCTTCGCCGCCACGATTGGCTTAGTGACATCCTGGTTCATGTAGCGATCTAAGAATCCTATCGACGTGGGTATCAGAATCCCACCGACGAAGTCGGTGGTACTTCAGAACCCTTCCTACCCTCTAGTAGGTAGGATATGAACTTCATACCCCTCCTACCCTCAGTAGGTAGAGTATGAACAGTACCACCGACCTTGTCGGTGGGATTCTGATACCACGACTAACTCTGGTAGGTTGGGTATTAACAGTACCACCGACTTCGTCGGTGGGATTCTTATACCGCGACTAAATTGACAAACATTTGCAAGCTAACAACAACCCACCATCTCCTCACTTGGCCCAAAGTGTTCACCCTACAACCTCCCAAAAGTCTTTCGATTAACGCCAGCGAACACGGAACCCGCAGCGCGAGCGAATGTGCCCAAACGTCGCGTCCGCCTCCGTCACCTCGTGGCTTCGATAACAACTTAAGGAGATCCCGTCATGCACAAACTCAACTACTCACTCGCAGGTCTGCTCGCAATCGCAGTGTTCGCAAGTCTGATGGTCGTTCCCGCCAGCACGAGCGGACGCGGCGAAACGCCCGTGGCTTTCGTACCCGTGCAGGAGCAGCGCAACGACACCACGGAGAAGTTTCGCCGAGCGGAGCGTCCAGTGCGCAACGAATACATCGTCGTGCTTAACGACATCGCCGCTGGTCCAAAAGGCGATCACTCGCTGGTTCCCACAGTGGCTTCCAATCTCAAGGCGATTTTCGGCGGCGCCGTGAAGCGCACTTATAAACACGCGCTATCCGGCTTCACGATTCGCATGTCTGAAGCAGCCGCGCGACTCCTCAGTCAGGACCCGCGCGTCGCCTTCGTTCAGGAAGACAGCGAGGTCACGCTCTCGACCACGCAAACCGGCGCGACGTGGGGCATAGACCGCATCGATCAACGCAACCTGCTACTCTCC
>DATELP010000226.1:0-8191 GCA_035276425.1 Pyrinomonadaceae bacterium | reverse complement strand
GTTGGGAGCTTTCTTCCCGGTCCCATCGAACCGGCGACCCAACGCGGTTTTGCTTTAGTTGAATAATCCGAGGCGATGCGCTTCGCGAGACGCGCCGCGCGCACGTTCATCTCGTGGGCCTTGTCGGCGATGTCGTATTCGGCGAAGTCGACGGGCGTGCCGTTGAATGAGTTGGTCTCGATGACGTCGCAGCCGACGTCGAGAAAAGCGGTATGAACGTTTTCGACGGCATCCGGGCGGGTGACGAGCAGATTTTCGTTACAACCTTCGAAGCGTGGACCACCAAAGTCGTCGAGCGTCAGGTTCTGGACCTGAAGGTTGGTGCCCATCGCGCCATCGAAGACTACGATGCGTTCTTTTATTGCGTCGAGTATAGACATAGGCAATAACAAAGGCCCCGCGCTTAACAACGCGGAGCCTGAAACTGACTCATCGAGCTGTTTAGCGGATTATTTTACGTGGCCGCAAGTCGCTTTAACTCACCACGTGAATTGTCAAAGCGTATTGAAGCACAGGTGGTCGAGTTCTGTAAATGCCGGCGACCCTTGAGTAGTGCATCAGTTTGAACTTAGGCCCATTACGCCGAAGGCGTTCGCTAATTTCAGCCCAGGGTTTCGAGCGTTCGCGAGAACCCTGGGAAACGATTCAAATGCGACCAAACCCTGAAAGGGTTTGCTAGTTTGGCGAACCCTTTCAGGGTTCAATGACTATTTTTATGATCTATCCCAAGGTTGTGGCTGCGCTGCGCTCCAACCTTGGGCTAAAACTGGCGAACGCCTTCGGCGTGATTTCAAACTGATGCACTACTGACCCGTGATGAAGCTACTTCCGGGGGACCAAACGGACATTGCTAATTACGTCGGGCGAAGGTAAAAGAGTTCGACTATGAAACCTGCCGTGCTCTTACTGTTGAGTTTACTGCTTGGCTTTGGCCAGTGCGGCCAACCGCGAAATCCGTTGGTCGGTAAGTACACAGTTGAAGGGCGCAACTTCGACGGGAAACGGATCTTCGGCGGGACGCTTTCCATAGACACTTTCGAAAATGGCGAGGTTAAAGGGTTGTGCAAGCTCGTAGACGTCGATCCCAGCCTCGGCTTCGGTAAGGACGGCCCGTGGATAGGCGAGGTGAATGGTGACGAGATCGTGCTTGATCTAGCGCCTCTAATGGATGATGGGGGTGTGATACTAGAGGGTCATTGGCGCGAAGGCCGGCTGTCAGGGACTGTGCGTGTTGATAGCTTCGTCGGCGCAAGAGATGTCGGCACCTTTGAAGCAACACGGCAGTAGTCGTCATGACTCTTCGGGTTTTGCTATTTACCAAACTCCCTACTTCCCTTTACCATGCTCATAAATGCGACGCGCCATCTACCCCGGTTCGTTTGATCCCGTTACCAACGGCCACCTGGATATCATCGAGCGCGGCTGCAAACTGTTTGATGAGATCATCATCGCCATTCTCGTGAATCCCGAGAAGCAACCGTTCTTTTCCGTCGAAGAGCGGCGCGACATGCTCGCGGAAGTTCTCGCGCACATCGACCAGCGGCACTGCAAATTACGCGTTGACTCTTTTAGTGGACTGCTCGTCGAATACGCGGTCGCGCAACAAGCGGACGTGATCGTGCGTGGCATTCGCGCGATCTCTGACTACGAGTATGAATTGCAGATGGCGCTGATGAATCGCCGGCTGGAGCCGGGCATTGAGACCGTGTTCATGATGCCCGCCGAGAGTTACTCTTACGTCAGCTCGCGTCTGGTTAAAGAGGTGTTTCACTTAGGTGGCGCGGTCGAAGGTCTCGTGCCGCCGCTGGTCGAACAACGCATGAAGGAAAAGATAGCCCCAAGATGAAGACGTTTCCCGCCATGTCCCAATTCCCTGTTTCCCAAAATGTAGCTCGCATGCAGTCGTCAGCCACGATGGCCGCGATGCAAGCCGCCGAAGCGTTGCGTGCCGCGGGTGTGAACGTCTGCGACTTCGGCGCGGGCGAACCCGACTTCGACACGCCGGACAACATCAAGCAGGCTGCAATCGCCGCGATGAAAGCCGGACGTACGAAGTACACCTCGGCCGGCGGTATCCGCGAACTGCAGAAAAGCATCATCCAGTTCTATGGCGAAATGTTCGGTACCGAGTATCAAACGTCCGAAGTGATGGCGACGGCAGGCGGCAAACAGGCGATCTTCAACGCAGTCGTGACGCTGATCGATCCCGGTGACGAGGTTTTGATTCCGAAGCCATATTGGGTGACGTTTCCGGAAGTTGTCGTTTTTGCTGGCGGCACGCCGGTCTTTATCGAAACTGAAGAGACGGATTTCGTGCTCACGCCGGAACAGGTCGAAAAAGCGATCACGCCGCGAACGAAACTGATCATTCTTAATTCGCCATCGAATCCTTCCGGACGTGTGCTGCCGCCGAACGACTTCCGCCGCATTCTGGAATTAACGACCGAACGCGGCATCTACGTTGTTTCCGACGAGTGTTATCTGCGTTTTGTCTATCCGCCCGCGGAAGTGTTTAGTGCTGCCAGTCTGCCCGCAGAGCTCCGGTCACATTTATGCATCGCCGGATCGTTCTCGAAAACATATGCGATGACCGGCTGGCGCGTCGGTTACGCACTCGCGCCCGCTGAGTGGACCAAGGCAATGTTGAAGGTACAGGGCCACTCAACCTCAAACACGAATTCAATCGCGCAGTGGGCAGCTGTCGAAGCACTGAACGGACCGCAAGAGTCAGTCGGCGAAATGCTCGCCGAGTACACGCGCCGTCGTGCGTGGCTCTTGAATGAGTTGTGCAACATTCCCGGAATCACGTGCGCCGAACCCGAGGGCGCGTTCTATGCGTTTCCAAACGTGCGTGGGCTTTTGAAGAGCGGACTGAAGACTTCTGGTGAGTTTGCGCAGCGGCTGCTCGAGGAAGAGGCCACTGTTGTCACTGACGGCGCGGGCTTTGGCGCGGAAGGCTACGTGCGCATTTCTTATGCGACGTCCATGGCCCAGATCGAGGAAGGGATCACTCGCATCAAGCGCCTTGCAGAAAAGCTAAAAGCCACGGATTAGATCCGTGGCTTCCAGTTTTCTGGTTGAGTTATTGACTTAGTAAAGGTTGAAGTTGTATTCCAACTGCATCCACATCGAGACTGGATGCCCATCCTTGGTTGCCGGCTGGAACTTGATATTACGCGCCGCGGCAATCGCCTTTTCAGTCAATCCATAAGGCAGACCTGAAACCGTACGGATGTTCGTTACGGTTCCGTTCGAGGCGAAGACCACCTTCAGCACTACCGTACCGACAATCTGGTTCTTCCGCGCGTCTTCGGTGTACTGCGGCTCGGGTTTGGAAATCAGACGAGCTTTCGACGTGACGTCCTTACCACTGAAGATGCGATCGTAGCCGCCACCGCCGCCACCCGGACCACCGCCGCCATCGTTGCGGTCGCCACCGCCGATGTTTCCGCCACGGCCCGGTCCGATACCGCCACCTTCACCCGGTCCGATGCCGCCACCGGTTCCAGTGCCGATACCATTACCGGTACCGGGACCAGACGAAGGATCGGTGCTCTTCGACTTGTAGTCGCCATACGGCAGCACACGCGCATCAGGCGGAACCAACAGCGGATCGGCAACAACGGTCGCAGCCACTGGCAATGACGGGTTCTTGATTTGTGGTGGCTTCGGATCTGGCGCCACTACTTGCGGCACCGTCAATGAAGCCTGCGGAGTCTTACCAAACGAAGCGGGCTTGGCTTCTTCACGGCCGCCACCGCCACCGCCGCCGGCCTTTTCAGGTTTCGGCTTGCTGCCGCCGCCGTTGCCCTTGTTGAATCCGGCTGTTCCCGGATCGGGCGTCGGCTGTTCGTCAGGAATATCAAAAATCTGATCGGCCATTTCGGCCTCTTCGCTCTGGTTCTGCGCGATCAAAGCCTTGGGCTTGAAGTTCAGGAAAAGCACCACGCCGAGAATCACAAACAGAAAAGCGAACGACGTGACCATCGCCGCGATAACGCTGCTGGAATCGGAAGGTTCAGCGCCCATGACAGCAGCGCCACGCTCGCGGCCAAGCCAGTTTGAAAACAGCGCCACGAGCAAACCGACAGCTAACAGTGCGAAAACCGCGATGCCCACGCGAGACGAATTCGCCGAGTGCGAGCGATCCATCAGGAACGCCGCGCCCATTATCGCGAGAATACCAAGGAAAGCCGCACCTATCCCGGTCAATACGTTCGGCTTACGTAGAAACTTAATGAACAGGTTGCCGTAACCGACAAACGTTCGCTTAACAAACCCGAATGGATCGCGTTTGAATTCCGGCCAGGTCAGTTGATACTCGTCACTGACTTCACCCACGAGCCGGGATACCAAGCCCCTGTCGCTAAGGAATGTAAGGTGGTATTCGTCGTCATGCGGGACCAGCGCCATCGAGCCGTTGCCGGAAGCAACGTAATCAGGCTCACTCGGCGGTATGTCGGAGCTGAAACCTTCCGGCGTAATACCCTGTGCTCGGGTGATCGACGGATCGTTCTCAGCGTTGACGGTCAGGCTCGGGTCTGTAATCGCCGGCGGGATATTCGCTGAAGCAGCCGGGACCTTTGCTGAAACGGGTGTCAACGGCGTTCCGTCGACAGGACAGAAGCTGAACTTGTCAGCGAATTCTTCTTCACATCTGGAACAGAACTTCATCGATACTACCTCTTCTCGCCTATGGGGGAGCAGCACCGACTGAGACAGTCCGTCTGCACCTGAAAATTCTCTTGCAAAACTGTTTGCGATTCGCTTGTCGAGAACTCTCGAAGGCCCTGGCGCGTTCCAGCGTTCGAGCAACGACTTGAGCTCATCATCGGAAATAAACTCGTTTTCCGGCTCAACGCCCACTTTAGTCCTCCTTCAAAGTAACAATTTCCCGACTACTATTCAATTCAGAACTGCTGTCTATATACGGTCTTAGGATGCTTTTTAGACGTTCCCGCGCCCGAAATAAACGGCCCTTTACTGCGCCTGCATCCGCACCCGTGATCTCCGCGATCTCGTTGAGGCTGAGCCCCTCGTATTCGAAGAGAACAAGTGCTTCACGTTGCAGCGGAGCCAAACTAAAAATAGCCCTGCGAACCTCCGCGGCAAGTTCTTCGTCAAGCAGCTTCCGCAACGGCCCGTGCCGTGATGGGAGCTGAGGCTCTTCCGCCAGTTCGTCGAGTCCCGTTTCGCGACCCGTACTGCGGAAGTGTTTCAGCGCCAGATTTCTGGCGGCCGCAAACAAATAAGTTCTCAAAGATGCACGTTCCGGGCGAAAGTTTTCCGGCTTGCGAATCAAACTCAGAAAACAGTCGTGCGTGACGTCTTCGGCAATATCAACTTCGCCGAGTAACCGGTAGGCGAAACGAAAAATCGGCTGCCGGTGTCGGTCGTACAACTCAAGGAAGGCTGCCTGGTCGCCCTCTCCCGCTCGTTTGAGCAATGCCTCGTCTGTGTTTCGTTCGGGCAATCAAGCACTCGATCCTCAGGAACCTGCGTCCTGCTGTAGTTACCTCAACCCGGAAAAAGGTTACGGGGGCTAATTAAAAAACTTGCGCCGCGACGAATAAATTGCCTCGATATTATCCCGCGAGGGGCGGCAAGTACATACTCTTTTGCTTTCTCGCCGGACCGGACCCGCCCACAGCAGTTTGGCAGTCGAGGCTTAGGATGCTTTGAAAAGCCAAACGGTTGACGGGCAAACATGCGGCATCTAAGATGTTTTGCCCATGCCCTTAGCCAAATTAATCCGTGTAATCCCTGTACTTGTGGCCTTAGCCCTGGTAACGCCGCCAGCTCTCTCACAGTCCGCCAAGGAGCCCGAGCGCGAGCAGCTACTCAATGGGTTAAAACTACTAATCTGGGAGCAACCCGGAAGTCCTGAGTTAACTGTCAAACTGCGCATCAACAGCGGCGCCGCTTTCGACCTGGCCGGCAAGTCAGGCCAGATGGCGCTACTCGGCGACCTCTTCTTTCCTGACGCCTCCACAATCGACTTTTTCACCGACGAACTGGGCGGAAAACTGGACGTCAGCGTCAACTACGATTCGGTGACCATCACGATGGTTGGCAAAGCCGCCGAGTTCGAACAGATGATTTCAGTGCTGCGCAACGCGATCCTTTCGACGCAATTCACGCCCGAAGTCGTCACCCGCGTGCGCGACGCACGTATCAAGACCCTGCGCGATTTGACTGTCTCTCCGGCGACGGTTGCGGATCGGGCAATCGCCGCTCGGCTCTTCGGCGACTTTCCTTACGGACGGCGTCCCGGCGGGACACCGGAAGACGTCGCACGTGTGGACCGCGCCGATTTGATGACGACGCACGAGCGTTTCATTAATTCAAACAATGCGACGCTCGCGATTGTCGGCGGTGTCACCAGAGCGCGAGCGTTTCGCACGGTACGACAACTTCTCGGCCCATGGCGCAAATCCGAAAAGATCGTGCCGACGACTTTTACACAACCGAAAGCCGTCGATCCGCGCGCGTTGATCGTGAACGTTGCTGGACCAACTACGGAAGTTCGCTTGGCCGTTCGTGGTGTGGCCCGATCGGACGCAGATTTCGCTGCCGCTGAAGTGCTCGCGCGCGTCGCGCAACACCGGTGGCAAGCAATGGCCCCGGAACTTGCGAACCAGCCGCTGTTCGTGAGTAGCGATGCTTACGTTTTGCCGGGCATGTTTGTGATGGGTGCGGCTGTCGGCACTGAGAAGACTGTGGATGCGTTGGCGAGTGCGAGGAAAGTGGTTGAGTCGTTAGTGAACACTCAGGCCACCGCGGCGGAGTTGGATCGGGCCAGGACCGAAGTCGTGAACGAAACGGTTGCGAGTGCAACGAAGGCAGAAGCAGTTCCGGATCCGTGGCTCGACGCTGACACGTATCGGTTCAGCGCCGTGCAAGATCAAGCGGCACTGTTAAGAGCGGTAACACCTGCGGACGTTCAGCGTGTCGCGAAAAAGCTGTTCAAAGACCCGGCTGCGGTCGCAACTGTAGTGGCTGGTGAAGTTGATCCACTCAAGACTGCTTTGCAGGGACGCGTGCAGTTTGAAGTGCTCGGTGAAGTTGTCGTTCCAACCACTACACCGAAAACTCCAGCAAAACCGGCAGGCAATGCTAATCCCAGGTAATCGCAAAGTGTTCGCAAGCGTCTTGCAACCAAATGCAAACGAGATTTGTTTTTACTGTGTGTGACAAAACGAACGCCGCAACCGAGCATGCGGGCCGCGTTCGCGAGATGTTTGCAGGGATCGCGAAACGCTATGATCTTTTGAACCACCTGCTCTCCGGTAACGTCGATAAGCGATGGCGCCGGATCGTTGCAGAGAGAGTACGCGAGAAACTTTCGCCGGCGCATATCGGCAGCTCGCTGATTCTCGATGTAGCATGTGGCACTGGCGATTTGTCGAAGACGCTGTTTGAAAATACAGGAGCAAGAGTTGTCGGTACCGACTTCTGTCGCCCGATGCTGGAGATTGCCGCGGGCAAGACTTCGGACCGGATACCTTTGATAGAAGGCGATGCGCTGGACTTGCCGTTTCGCGACGGAGCTTTTGAAGTGGTGACGATCGCGTTCGGCTTGCGCAATCTCGCGAGTGTCGAAGGTGGTTTGGCAGAACTCCGAAGGGTTTTGAAACCGGGCGGCTGGGTGGCAGTGCTCGAGTTTTCACAACCGGCAAATGCGATAATGCGGCCGTTGTTTGGTCTGTACTTCCACAGGGTGTTACCGCTGATGGGTGGTATCGTCAGTGGTTCGCGAATGGCGTACAGTTACCTACCGGCTTCGGTGCAGAGATTTCCGGACCAGGAACAACTCTCGCTCCTAATGCAGCGAGCAGGTTTTGAGCAGGTTCAGTTTGAGAACCTAACGGGCGGCATCGCGGCCTTGCACATGGGCAAAAGGCCGGAGTGAGTTTGAGGATTGGTTGCAGCGTTCTAAACTTTGCAACCAGATACGTAGTCACGGGGTGCGGTTTGGTAAGCGCGCGGTTGTCGGGGCTGTGCGAGTATTTAAATCGTACCTCGGGCTACGTTTTTGAGTCACAAAGAAGCACAAAAAGCACAAGGAGTGGGGTGAACCCCTCAGTTGAGACAGTTTGAAATAGCACACTAGCAAAGCGGAGCGGTCTGCGGACCGCTCCTGGTTTTTGCCGTAGTACCGGCGGGTCGATGATCCTCGGCCGGCCTGAAA
>DATELP010000225.1:0-20274 GCA_035276425.1 Pyrinomonadaceae bacterium | reverse complement strand
AAACGTGAGTCGGAAGCAAACTACGTGATGGCGACGTTGTTTCCCGGCAAAGAAGGTTTGGAGTTGTTCGATCAGAAGATCGGAAACCGTATCGAACGTCTGCCGGGATTTCTCGGGTTTAAGGGACTTACCGAACGGATCGCGCCAATCGTGGGAGTAAAACCGGAGCTTACGGCAAACGCAACACCCTGACGAGTGTGTTTGCTTCGAGCGGTTTCGTTCCGGCGGGAACGATCACGAGCGCGGTCGTGAGTGCGAAGGCGACGAAGTCAGACGAGCCGCCCCATTTGAGTGGAAACGCGATCAGTTCGCCGTCGTCGTTAGTGGTTAGTTGGGCCGGCAGATAACTCTCGCGATCTACATTCCGTTTCACACTGCGAGCGAGCAACGCACTTTCGTGTTTGAGTGCGGGCTCGCTCGCGCCTTGCATTGCGAGCAGTGCAGTGCGCGCGAAGAGATTGAACGTCACCGCAACTGAAACGGGATTGCCGGGCAGGCCGAAAATGAGCGTGCCGTTTGGCAGTCGGGCAAAGACCGTTGGCTTGCCGGGACGCAAAGCGACGCGTTCGAAAAAGATCTCGGCGCCGAGTTCGTGCAGCGCTGACTTCGTGACGTCGTAAACACCCATCGACACGCCACCGGAAGTCACCACCACGTCGCACTTTTCAATTGCTTGCGCGATCTGATTTGTCAGCACTGATGTTTCATCACGCGCGAGTGGAAGACGTTCGACTAACGCGCCAGTGAGTTGTGCGTACGCGGCGATCGAGTAGTTGTTGGAATCGCGAATCTGGTCCTGTCCGGGTTTTTCGTTGACTGAGACGAGTTCGGTACCGGTTGCGAGTACGCCGACGCGCGGGCGTTGGGCCACCGTGACTTCCGCATAACCAAACGCCGCGAGCACGGCCATCATCGGCGCGTTGATGATCGTGCCGCTTTGCAAAACAGTTTCGCCTGCCTGAATCTCCGCGCCACGTTTGACGATCGACTTTCCGAGTTCGACGCTTTCTAAAAGTTCGACAACAGTGCCGTCTTTTAGTTCGTGCGTGAGTTCGACCTGCTGCACGCTGTCAGCTCCGGCGGGCACAGGCGCGCCGGTCATGATCCGCACGGCTTCGCCTTCTTTCAGTTCGTGATGCCAGCCTCGGCCCGCGGCCGACTCGCCCGCGATGCGCAAACGCACCGGCGCACCGTTTGTCTCTTCCGCGCGCACGGCGTAACCATCCATCTGTGAACGATCGAACGGCGGCAGATCCGAATCGGCGATGACGTCTTCGGCGAGTACGCGATTGAGAACGTGTTCGAGTTTGACGCGTTCCGTCGGCAGCGATCGAGTCTGCTGCCTGACGATTTGAATGGCTTCAGCAACCGAGATCATTTTCAGTTCTGTGTCTGTCCGTGTAAATCTTTGGTCCAAAAAACCGAAAGGCCGGTTTAGGACCGGCCTCTCAAGGTTGGCGGAGGCATTCAGCCTCGATTGGTCACCGTCCTCACCCCGGCAACCACATTCACCGTTGAAGGGAATTGTAGTCAAAAACTTCGCTGGGTCAATAGGAGCCGGGCATTATTTGCATGCACTCAGGGTTTTCCCTTGTTCCAAAACACGAACAGCCACCCCGAAGGATGGCTGCTGGTAGCGGAATACCGCTAAATAAATGGCGGAGCCGACGGGACTCGAACCCGCGACCTCCGACGTGACAGGCCGGCGTTCTAACCAACTGAACTACGACTCCGCAAAAAATCCAGATTGTGCTGAGGTGTGGTAGGCACGGAGGGACTCGAACCCCCAACCTCTTCCTTGTAAGGGAAGCCGTCTACCATTGACGTACGTGCCTTCATCAGACCAGCCCTGTCGCCGGTCTTTCTTATCAACGATGACCCATGCAACTCAAGCAGGGCACGCCGTCTCAAACAGCGATGAACCGCAGCGGTTCGCCATGCTAAGCGACGCGCTATGGAGTGTCAAGCAGCGGTTCATCTGTGTTGCGTGAAGTCACGCCGAAGGCGTTAACGAGTTTAAGCCCAGGGTTGGAGTCGCGACAACCCTGGGGAATCTAATGAATTTATTCGTTCCAACGCTGAAAGCGTTGGCGAGAATTGCACACCAACTTGCCAACGCTTTCAGCGTTGGAAACTCTTTCTTTGTTGCTGAAACCCAGGGTTGAAGCAACCCCTGGGCTGGAATTCGTTAACGCCTTCGGCGTTCAGTTTTGCAGTTTGCGCTGCGGGCGGTTTATATTCTGTGTACGAGAGCCCATCCGGATTTTAGCTATGTCAATACAAACTTTTCACCGTAGTCGTTTGTTTATTGCAAGCGTTTTGCTGATCGGGATTTGGGTCGTTGAAATCTCTCCGCAACAAGCCCAACGTCCGCGCCGCGTCACTAACGGCACGGAACAAACCAACGAGCAAAAGAAACCTGACGCGCCGAAAACCGACGCATCAGATGAAGTCGACGAAGGCGACGTCGTTAGAGTTGATACCCAACTCGTTTCTGTTCCCGCGGTGGTAACAGACGCCACCGGCCGGCCGTTGTCGGGTTTGAAGCCTGAAAACTTTCGGCTCATCGAAGACGGCCAGCCGCAAACGATCACAAACTTCGGCACCACGCAAACGCCGTTTGAGATCGCGTTGCTGCTCGACACTTCCGGTTCGACTCGCGACGACGTCGCGCTGATCCGCTCGGCTGCGAACAGTTTTATCGAAGCGTTGCGGCCGGGAGATCGCGTTGGGATCGTTGCGTTCAATACAGCGCAAACTGCTAACAGCACGACTGCGACTGTTGAAGTGCTTTCACCGTTGACCGGCGATCGCGGCGGCTTGCGCAATGCGATCGAGAATCTCGGCTCAAGCAACGGCACGCCTTACTACGACGCGCTTGAACGTGTCGTGCAGTCGATCTTTCGCGACCCGCCGGGCGAGGACGTGCGCGGACGGCGCGCGGTTGTTGCGCTCACGGATGGCGTTGATTCCGCGAGTAAGTCGGATTTTGGAACGGCGAAACTCCAGCTTTCGCGCGCGGGCGTCGCCTGTTACTTCGTGCAGATCAACACTGAAGACTTCGTCGAAGATCGTTTGATGAAAGACTGCCAGGACGACGGCCAGCTTTCGCTCTCGCAAAAACAGATCGAGCGTTATCGCCGCATCTTTGTGCCCGCTGCAAAGGCTGAAGACTTCAACCAATTCTGCCGCATGGGTCCGTTTGAACGCATGTCGATCAGCCGTGAGCTTTACAACCTTGCGCGGCGCGAGATGAATGACCTCGCGCGCGTCTCGGGCGGACAGAGTTTTCAAGCCGCGACGCTGGCCGATGCGCGCGCTGCGTTTGCGCGTGTGGCTGCGGACATCGGCACGCAATACAGTCTCGGCTATTACCCGACTAACAAAGCGCGCGACGGAAAGTTTCGCGCCATCAAGCTCGAGGTCAAGGGAGTGAAAGAGAAAGCACAGATTCGCGCCCGCGACGGATACTACGCACCGAAGCAGTAACCACTAGTAAATGCCAAATCCTTTCAACCGTATCTTATTAGTCGTGCTCGACGGCGCCGGCATCGGCGCCATGCCTGACGCGCCCGAATGGGGCGACGCAGGTTCCGACACGTTTGGCCACATTCTCGAATCGCGCGCCGTGCGTTTGCCGAATTTGCAGCGCTACGGTCTCGGCAACATACGTCCGCTCGCGCATCTGCCGGCGATTGATCATCCTGTTGGTTCGTACGGGCGTTGCGCGTTGCGATCGAACGGCAAAGACACGACGACCGGTCACTGGGAGATGGCGGGAATAATTCTCGAACGCGCGTTTCCGACGTATCCCGACGGGTTTCCTGCCGCGGTTATCGATCGTTTCGTGCGTGAAGCGGATGTGCCCGGCATACTTGGAAACGTTCCCGCCTCGGGCACAGAGATCATCAAAGTGCTCGGCGAAGAACACGTCAACACGCGTAAACCGATCGTCTACACGTCTGCCGATTCTGTTTTTCAGATCGCCGCGCATGAAGGGGTGATTCCGCTCGAACGTCTTTACGAGATCTGCGAGATCGCGCGACGCATACTGGACGGCGAGCACAAAGTCGGACGCGTGATTGCGCGACCTTTTTTAGGTGATCCCGGCGCGTTCTATCGCACGGAGAATCGGCACGATTACGCTGTGCCGCCGCCGCGTGAGAACTTGTTGCCGGCGTTGGCTGACGCGGATCTCGACGTGGTTTGTATAGGGAAGATTGCGTCGATCTACGATTCGATCGGCGTGACGCGGGACCTGACTGCGAAGAACAACGAGCAGTCGATCGATCAAACTATCAAAGCGCTTGGCGATCCGACGCACGGGTTAATCTTTTCCAACCTCGTCGACTTCGACATGCTCTACGGTCACCGTCGCGACACCGAGGGTTACGCGAAAGCACTCGAACACTTCGACACCCGCTTACCTGAGATCGAAGCCGCCATGCGCGACGACGACCTGATGATGATCACAGCCGATCACGGTAACGACCCCACATTTCCGGGCACCGATCACACACGCGAATACGCCCCGCTCCTCGTCTTCGGCAAGTCCGCCCTTCCGGGCATCAACCTCGGCACCCGCTCCTCGTTGGCAGACATCGGCCAAACCATCGCCGCCAACTTCGGATTGGAATTAGCGGCAGGTACGAGTTTTTTACGGATGATTACAGACTGAAAAAGATCCGTGTTCGTCCGTGAAAATCTGTGGCTCACTTCTTCGCCGTCAAACTGCGATAGACGATTTCCAGCCAGAGGTCGGTTTTGATGAAGCCGGTTCCCCAGGAGTTCCATTCGGCTGGGAGACCTTCGCTTTTGATCTGTTCCAGGGTTTTCTTGGCCGCGATCTTGTCGCGGACGATCCCCGTGGTTTCGACGAGCATGCGGTGGTAAGCCTTGAGATCGTCGAGGGTCGAGATTGGACCGTGGCCGGGAATCAGTTTCGCATCCGCGGGAATCTTCGTGATCAACTCGCTGATGTTCTTCGTCAACCCTTCGACACTGCCGCCACTTTCCAGATCGACAAACGGAAAACGCCCCGCGAAGAAATCATCGCCGAGATGGACCACGTTTGAAGTAGTGAAGAAGATGACACTGTCGCCGTCGGTGTGTCCGTTGGGGAAGTGAATCACGCGTATCTCTTCGCCGTTGAAGTGAACGGTCAACGCCTGGTCAAACGTAATCACTGGCAACGCTTCTTTCGGCGACGCTGGCGTGGTTGACTTGAAAAACTCAGATCGCTGTTCAGTAGACAAACGCTTGCGCACGTTATCGTGCGCAACGATCGTCGCCTCTGGTCCAAACGCGGCGTTGCTGCCCGTGTGATCGCCGTGCCAGTGAGTGTTGAGAATAAAACGCAGCTTGCCCTGACCCAACGTCTTTAACGACGCACGGATCTTGTCAGCTAGCGGCGCAAACTGATCGTCCACGATCAGAATTCCGTCAGGCCCAACCGAAACACCGATGTTTCCACCAGCGCCTTCGAGCATGTAAACGTTTCCCGCAATCTTCGTCGACTTGATCTGAACCTTGGACCAGTCAGGTTCCTGACGATGCTTCTTGTGAGCGGGAACGGAAACCGTAACGGACAGTACTAAAGCGAGCAGCGCAAGTTTTTTAATCATTAAGCCTCCGGGTTTTTCAGCACCGCGATGAACGGCAAGTTGCGATAACGTTCCGCAAAATCCAAACCATAACCAACGACAAACTCGTCGGGAATTTGAAAACCGAGATAGTCGATCTTCACTTCCTTTTGCCGTCGCTCGTATTTATCGAGCAGCGCCGCCAGCTTCACACTCGCCGCGCCGCGCGATTGCAAGTTCGCCAGCAGGTACGAAAGCGTGAGACCCGTGTCGACAATGTCTTCGACGACGAGTATGTGACGTCCTTCAATCGGCACGTCGAGATCTTTCATGATGCGAACTTCGCCTGACGTTCGCGTCGACGAGCCGTAACTCGAAATCGCCATGAACTCCAGACTCAATCGCGTGTCGATCGCGCGCATGAGATCGCTGAGAAAAAACAACGCGCCTTTCAAGACGCCAATCAACAACGGGTTGAGACCCGCATAATCGCGCGTGAGCTGCACGCCCAAATCCGCGATGCGCGCGCGAATCTTTTCCTCCGACAGTAAGACCTCGAGATTAGGATTGCTGAACTCCGAAGAGATATGCGCTGAAGAAGTAGCCAACTCGTTTCTCCTTCTCAACTGCTGGGATTAAATTAAGACGTTTGCCTGTGTGACGCGTGGTGCGACATACTATGCAAGCTCTTCCTTAAGGTCAATGCGTCATCGCCCTGAGAATCTAATGCGCATACTGCTTCTCGTTATCGCGCTTGCTTCGTTCGCCGTTCCGTCAAGCGCACAGTCAACCGCAATTCAACCGTGTGAAGCGACGCCGTCGACGGCCAAACCGGCCGTGAATGCACCGGTGAAGACCGGCGTGAAAAGCTCACAAACCGTCGTCGATGCGAGTATTCCCGACGACGCTGCGGTTGAAAAGATGCTCGCGCCGTACGCGGGCAAAGTGCGAGCGCTTAACGTAGTCGTCGGTAGACTGGAACGGCCGTTGAAAAAAGATCCTGTCGGCGCCGGTTCTTTAGGCAGCTTCGTTAGCGACGGAATCAAAGCGTACGCGCAAACAAAACTCAACAAACCGATCGCGCTCACGATCATGAACGCGGGTGGGTTGCGAAAGAACGACATCGCGGCCGGCGAACTGCGTGCGACTGACATCTTCGAACTCTTGCCGTTTGAAAACGCGCTCGTGGCTGTGGACGTTACCGGCGCTGATTTGTTGAAAGTATTGCCGGCACTCGTGCGCGACGCACAGTCGGGCGCGCGGCTTCAGTACAAGTGGAACGATCAGGACCGGCCCGAATTCATCAGCGGCAAACTCGTCGACGAGAACGGCCGCGAACACGAGATCGATCCAGCCAAAATCTACACGGTAGTCACTATCGACTACCTCATAAATCTCCGTAGTGGTTCGTATGCGATCCTCCACGAGGCAAAAAGCACGACGCCGCTGAATATCACGCTGCGTGAATCGATCATGGAGTATGTGAAGAGCGAGACGGCCGCGGGACGCGTGCTTGGTAACCGAACCGACAATCGTTACGTTCAGGTTGGACCAGGACCGAAGACAAAGCCGGAGGAACCGCGATGATCGACCGTCGAGGATTCCTGACCGGGTCCGCAGCTTTCGGCGCCGCGCTCGTTACGCTGCCGCGCAGCTTCGCTTTCAGCGCCGACGAAACTGTCATCACGATCCTGCACACGAACGATACGCACTCGCAGATCGATCCGCTTCCGCCGAACGACAAAAACGCAGGGAAGGGAGGCGTTGCGCGTCGCGCCACACTCGTCAAACGCATTCGCAAAGAGAATCCCAACACGTTGCTCGTCGACGCCGGCGATGTGCTGCAAGGCACGCCTTATTTCAACTTCTACAAAGGCGAGGTTGAGTACAAGGCGATGTCGGCGATCGGTTACGACGTCGGCACGCTTGGCAATCACGAGTTTGATAACGGTATCGAAGCACTCGCGGCGGCGCTGAAGTTTGCGAACTTCGACATCGTGTCCGCGAACTACGACGTGAAAGGCACGGTGCTCGAAGGCCGTGTCAAACCTTACGTTGTGAAGACTGTCGGTGGCATACGCGTCGGCTTGTTTGGTTTGGGAATCAGTCCGGTCGCATTGATCACGCCCGCGAACTTCAAGGGCATCACGTATATCGATCCGGTGCAAGCCGCGCGCGATGTGGTGAAGACGTTGCGCGAGACCGAGCGTTGCGCGTTGGTAGTGTGCATGTCGCATCTCGGTTATTCCGAAAACCCGAGACCTAATAGCGTGAGCGACACGGTGGTGGCGTCGCAGGTCGACGGCATCGACTTCATCGCGAGTGGGCACAGTCATCTGTTTATGAAGCAGCCGGTCGAACAGACGCAGCCGTGCGGTGCGAAGACGTTGATCTTTCAGGTTGGCAAGAGCGGTATCAATTTGGGCCGGGTTGATTTCACGTTCCGAACCGGAAAATTGATTGGCGCGACCGGGCGGTTACTGGATTTGAGAAATGGATGAAACTCGCGATCGAATCCGTGCGCTAGTGCGCGACGTGTTGGAGAAAGCCGGGCCCGCGCCGGAAAGCACGCCCTCGCGCTTCGTCAACCAGATTCCGGAAACTGAATCCTCGTCGGGTGGTGTGACGCGTGACGAGTCGTCGAAGAGTGTCATCACTGAAGACGACGTGCGCGGGTTGGACCAGGGCGCAGTGTTGCGCATCGGCGAAGACGCGCGCCTGACGCCGCTCGCTGCTGACATCGTTAAAGAGCGAAACATTCAGCTTGTCCGCCGCAATTCGCGACGTGGATCGAAGGCGTCGAAGCTGATCGCAGTCGGCGCGGATCACGGCGGGTTCAAGATGAAGGAAGAGTTGAAAGTGCTGTTGGGCCAGCTCGGTCACAAAGTGCAGGACTTCGGCACTGACTCGGAAGACGCTGTTGACTATCCGGATTTCGCGCACGCCGTCGCGCGTGCTGTTGCAAACGGGACTTCAGATCTGGGCATCATCATCGACGGCGCGGGCGTCGGCAGCGCGATGACGGCAAACAAAGTTCCCGGTGTGCGGGCTGCGGCGTGTTATTCAGTCGCAGTCGCGCGCAACTCACGCGAGCACAACGGCGCAAACGTCCTCACGCTCGGCAGCAAAACCATCTCGAGCGCCGAGATGCGCGAGATCGTCACCGCCTGGCTCACCACAGAACTGACAGAAGACCGCCACCGCAAGCGCGTCGCCAAGATCGACGCCATCCAGCGACAGTACCAGCGCTAGTTGGTAGAATGTTTTCCACCCATGGCCTACTCCAATAACGGCGATTACGAAAGACTAATCGAGCAGATAACCGACGCGATTGTGGCGCGATTGAATGGTGACGGCGACCAGGCGGCGATGTGCGGTTGCACGTCGGAGTGTTTTCATCGCTGTCCCGAGCGGATGCACCGAATTGTGGATGCGGGCGCCGCGCGTATTGGATTAGTTTTAGGTGAGACGGCGACGGCGAGAGAGTGGGCGGGTCTGATAGATCATACGTTGCTGAAGCCTGAGGCGACGGACGAAGACATCAAGAAGCTTTGCCAGGAAGCGGCGAGCTACAGGTTCGCTTCAGTGTGCGTGAATCCGACGTGGGTGCGCGTCGCTTCGTGCAATCTGCGCGGCAGCGGCGTGCCGGTTTGCACGGTCATTGGATTTCCGCTCGGCGCAACGCTGCCGGACGTCAAAGCTTACGAAGCGCGGCGCGCGCTGCTCGACGGCGCAAAGGAACTCGACATGGTCATCAACGTCGGCGCGTTGAAGAGTGGCGACGATTGTCTCGTCGAACACGACATACGTTCGGTTGCGGAAGTCGCGCACGAGTACGACGCGATCTGCAAAGTGATCATCGAAACCGCGTTGTTGACTGACGACGAAAAGGTGCGTGCGTGTCTCGCGGCGAAGAAAGCGGGCGCGGATTTTGTGAAGACATCGACAGGATTTTCGAAAGGCGGCGCGACAGTCGCTGATGTCGCGTTGATGCGGAGAACGGTCGGATCGGAACTCGGTGTGAAGGCTTCCGGTGGTGTGAAGGGGCTTGAAGACGCGCGCAAGATGGTTGAAGCCGGAGCGACGCGCATCGGCGCGAGTGTCGGCGTGAAGATCGCGCAGGAAGCCGCGGGCGCGAAGCCGACAGCGTCGAAATCGCTCGCGTACTAACAACTTTCGCCACAAAGAAGCACAAGAGGCACAAAACATATTGCTAATACATTTGTGCCTTTTGTGCTTCTTTGTGGCTCTAAAAATTAAACTATGCCTGCGAGTACAAAACTGTTAGCAGTCATTCTCGGCGGTGGCGCCGGGAATCGTCTCTTTCCACTCACGCAACAGCGCTCGAAACCCGCCGTTCCACTCGGCGGTAAGTATCGACTCGTCGACATCGCGCTCTCAAATTGCATCAACTCCGACATCCTGCGTACGTTTGTGTTGACGCAGTACAACTCCGCTTCGCTCAATCGACACATCGCCCAAACGTATCGCTTCTCGCAATTCTCGAACGGCTTCGTCGAGATACTCGCCGCGGAACAGACACCCGACAGCCCGCAGTGGTTTCAGGGAACTGCCGACGCGGTGCGACAAGTGTTGCCGCACATCAGAGACTGGGGCATCGACACGTTGCTCATTCTCTCTGGCGATCATCTCTATCGCATGGACTATCGCCAGTTTCTCCAGCGTCATCACGAATCGAACGCCGACGTGACTGTTTCGGTGATTCCGTGTGAAGCGCGTTCGGCGAGCGAATTTGGTTTGTTGAAGACGGACGCGAACGGACGCATCGTCGAGTTCAAAGAGAAACCGAAAGGCGACGAACTGCTTTCGATGCAGGTCGACACAACCACGCTCGGTCTCGACGCGAGCGAAGCGCAGCGCCGGCCGTATCTCGCGTCAATGGGAATCTACGTTTTCAAGTACGACCGTTTGGAACAGTTGCTGAGCGACGATCCGAGCTGGATGGATTTTGGCAAGGAAGTGATTCCGGCGGCGATTCGTTCCGGACCGGTACAGGCGTTTATGTTCGACGGTTATTGGGAAGACATCGGAACGATCGGCGCGTTCTATCGCGCGAATCTCGATCTCACGTCGAAGATTCCGAAGTTCAACTTGTTCGACGCTGAAGCTCCGGTGTTCACGCGCGCGCGCTATTTGCCGCCGTCGAAGATCGAAGACACGGAGATCAACGATTCGATCGTGAGCGACGGCTGCATCATCAACGGCGCGAAGATAACCAACTCGGTGATCGGATTACGCAGTCGCATCATGAAGGGCGTGCAAATGGAAGCGTCGTTCATGATGGGCGCAGATTTCTATCAAACGTTTGAAGACATGCGCCGCGATCACGGAAAGAATTTGCCGCGCGTTGGAATAGGTGAGGGAACTGTCATCAAGCGCGCGATCATCGACAAGAATGCGCGCATCGGGAACAACGCGCGACTGCTGAACGAAGCCGGAACGACCGCCGCGGATGGGCCGAGTGGTTCGTATTACATTCGCGACGGCATCATCATCGTGCCGAAGAACGCGGTCGTGCCGGATGGAACGGTTATCTGAGATTTGAGTCATGGCTCGTGGTTGGGAAAGCAAGGCGATTGCGGATCAGATCGAGGAAGGGGAGTCGCGCAAGGCGGAATCTCGCCAAGGTGAAACTTCGCCTGAAGAACGACGGCTAAAAGAACGACATGACTCGCTGCTGCTTTCCAAATCCCGGCTACTCCAACAACTCGAACGCGCCACAAACCCCGCTTACCGCAACGTCCTGCTCAACGGCTTGAAGTCAGTTGAGAAAGAGCTTGAAGCTGCAACACAAAAAGGCACAAGAGACACAAGAGGCACAAAAGAAGGTAAATAAATGCTTTGTGCTTTTTTGTGGCTCGCCTTCTTTAAAGTCATACCTTAACTAATGCCCAAGCCGAACATTCCGACGCGGGAGCATCATCCGGCTGTCGTGGAGCGAAGCCCGACTCCCACCAGGCGCCGCAAGTCTGTTCCCTCCATCAAGCTGCCGACGAACAAGAACACGCTCGACGTCGAGATCGACGATCGCGTCGTGAAGCTCACGAATCTCAACAAGCCGTTCTGGCCGAAGCTCGGCGTTACCAAGCGAGACTTGATTCAGTATTACCTCGACGTCGCGCCGTGGCTGCTCCCTCACCTCGTCGATCGCGCGATGGTGATGAAGCGTTATCCAAACGGCGCGGCCGGCGATTTCTTCTTCATGAAGCGCGCGCCCTCGCCGCGTCCGCCGTGGATTGAGATCTGCCACATCGAGCACGAGTCGACCAACATCATCAACTTCCCGATGATTCAGGATGTGGCGTCGCTGATGTGGGTGATCAATCTCGGTTGCATCGACCTGAACCAGTGGTACGCGAAGTGTGACGACGTGGATCGGCCTGATTACTTGCACTTCGATCTCGATCCGACGCCGGGTGCTTCGTTTGAAAAAGTGTGTGAGGCGGCGCTGTATCTGAAGCTGGCGCTCGATTCGATCAAGATACCGAGCCTCGTGAAGACTACAGGTTCGAAAGGGATTCACATTTACGTTCCGATCAAACGCGGGCCGACGCAGAAGCAGGTGTGGACGTTTGCGAAGGAGTTTGCGTTTGCGGTGGCGTCGCAGGCGCCGAAGTTGTTGACGGCGATCTATCAGGTGTCGAAGCGGCCGCGGAATCACGTGTTGGTTGATTACAATCAGAACGCGTGGGGACGCACGCTGGCGTCGCTGTATTCGGTGCGGCCGAAGGAACTGCCGACGGTGTCGACGCCGATCAAGTGGAAAGAGTTAGAGCGCGGTTTGAAGATGGAAGAGTTCAGGATCGACAACGTACCGGCGCGCGTGCGGCGCCTCGGCGATCTTTGGGCGCCGCTGTTGTCGTCGAAAGGGCGGTTTCGACTTGAAGCTTATCTTTAATAAAACCATCCACAGATTACGCAGAGTCTGTGTATCTGTGGATTGCTTGCGATGTTACTTTAACGGTCGGCAAGCCTACAGTTGAAGGGCATTATGAAGATTTGGACGGTTGGACATTCGACACGGAGCGGAGAAGAATTCGTTCAGATTTTGCTGGCGCAGGGAATTGAAGTTTTGGTTGATGTGAGAACGTTCCCTGGATCGCGTCGTTATCCGCAGTTCAATAGAGAAGCGCTGGCTGAGTCGTTGAAGGAAGCAGGGATTGAATACAAACATGAGCCACGATTAGGCGGACGTCGAAAACCGCGACCCGATTCGCACAACAGCGCGTGGCGCAACGAGCAGTTTCGCGGTTATGCGGATCACATGGAGACTGAAGAGTTCAAGAATGGAGTTCGAGAATTACTTGAACTCGCGTCGAGTAAACGAGTCGCGGTGATGTGTGCGGAGGCTGTGTGGTGGCGTTGTCATCGCAGCCTCATCGCTGATTACTTGAAAGCTGAAGGGCACGAGGTGATACACATCCTTGATGAGAAGAAGACGGAAGAGCATCCGTTCACTTCAGCGGCGATGCTTGTAAACGGGAAGTTGTCTTACCGTGGATTACTCGGATGAGCCACGGATTTACACGGACGACACGGACTATGAAGCTCTGTTACTGTGCCAGACTTTCGCCTTTGCACCTTTCTTCCGGCGCTTCACGCCGGTGCGGCGCGGAATCTTTTTGGGATCACCAGTCGCGGCTTTCTTAACGTCACCACCTTCATCTTCCGCGATCTCCGCCAATGAGCGACGGCTCAGAATCGAAACCGGCGCGAGCTCGGTCACGTCTTCGGTCGTCGTGTAGTAATCGCGATGCTTGATCAGCAGCCACTGCCGATTGCGCGTGCGCACCAGCACCCACGAACCTTTCAACTTCTCACCCTCGAGCGTGAACTTGAAATCGCCTTTGGCCAAAGCTTCATCCGGCGTCATATCGCCTTCGGGTTTGTACGTTCCGTAATCCCAGACCATCACCGTTCCGCCACCGTACTCGCCTTCGGGAATCACACCTTCAAACTTCGCGTAATCAACCGGATGATCTTCGACTTGCATCGCGAGACGCCGCACAGTCGGATCGAGTGACGGACCTTTCGGGACTGCCCACGACTTCAACACGCCGTCGACCTCAAGGCGGAAGTCGTAGTGCAACTGCGTCGCGCGATGTTTCTGGATCACAAACATGCGCCCCGATCGCGTGCGTTTCTTCTTCGGACCGGGTTCAGGTGTTTTGTCAAACTTCCGCTTGCGCTTGTATTCAGTTAGTGATGAAGCCATCGCCTTAAAGTGATTCTTCAACTGCAAACAATTCTTCAACCGGAGGCGCGGGGAAGAGATCTGTCTGAACCGGGTCGAGTCCGAGCGCTTCGCGAACGCGCGCGAAGCTGCGGCGATGGATGGGAAGTGCGCCGAGCGATTTCAGTGCTTGGCAGTGTTCGGGCGTTGGATAACCTTTGTGCGACGCGAGTCCGTAACCGGAATACATCTGATCGAGTTCGAGCATGTGCGCATCGCGCGTGGTCTTCGCGATGATCGAAGCGGCCGCGATGCTAGCCGACAACGCGTCGCCACGAATGATGCCGCGCTGTGGCGTGTCGCAGTGGGGAATCTTGCGCGCGTCGACGAGAATGAAATCCGGTTTCCCACTCAAGCCTTCGACAGCGCGCTGCATCGCGAGCAGTCCGGCGTGATAGATATTTATTTTGTCGATCTCTTCAACTTCGGCGATGCCGACCGACCAGCAGACCGCGTCCTGCTTGATCTGTTGCGCGAGTTCATCTCGTTTTTCAGGATCGAGAATCTTCTTCGAGTCGTTCAGTCCGCGCAGTTTGTAGTTCTGCGGCAGAATGACCGCGCCGGCGACGACCGGACCTGCGAGCGGCGCCATGCCCGCTTCGTCAACGCCCGCAACCATGCCATAGCCTTGCGACCACAACTCGATCTCGAAACGCAGCAGAAAGTGAAGCCGCTGTCCTTCCGAACGGTTCTCGCGATAGCGTTCGCGAATACGTTTGGCGAGCTGTTTTGCGCCCTGCCGTGAATCGACGTCCAGTGCTTCAAGTAAACCTTTAGGTACCGGACGGCGGCGCTCGACGAAGCGCTTGTTCAGTTCTGGGATTGATTTGTTGAGGAGGTCTTCCAGAGAACTCATGTTACCCGGAGACAGTCTCTGTTCACAGCCGCGGCTTGTCAAGACGACGCTTGGTTTTTTTGCTCGACTAAGCGACGATTGCATTCCATGAGTCTTTCCCCCCGAACGCAAATGCGTCTGCTCGGCTTGTTGCCGCTCTTCTTTTTCCTCGCGCAGCTCGATCACTACTGGCGCATCAACGAACTCGGAAACATGCTCTGGATGTGCAACATCGGCAACCTCGTTCTCGCCGTCGGACTCTTTCTCGAAAAACCATTACTCGTTCGCGTCGCGGCGATCTGGACGATCCCCGGACTCCTCATCTGGTTTCTTTACGTGGTACTGACGTGGGGCGTGTTTTTTACTTCGACACTCGCGCACGTCGGCGGGCTCGCAGTAGCAGCGATCGCGCTCAGGACGTATCGCATGGATCGAAACGCGTGGCTCTACGCGTTTGGCTGGGCTTTGTTGATGCAGTTTATCTGTCGCTGGTTCACGGCGCGGGAGCTGAACGTGAACCTCGCACACTTCGTCCAACCGGGCTGGGAGCAAACGTTCACGTCTTACTGGAGCTTCTGGCTGGTGCTGACGATCGCCACACTCGCGGCGCTGTGGTTATCAGGACTACTGTGGCGAACCGTGTGGCCGGCACTGGAGACAAGTCGACGAGCCGCGCCGAGTTTGTCCTGAGTGCTCGATGAGTTCCGTTACCAGGTCACAAAGATCCGACGGCTGACTGGGCTTTACCAGGTACGCTTGCGCACCGGAGTTCAACGCCAATTCAGAGTCAGCCGCATACGCGGCCGCGGAGTAAAACAGAATAGGCGTTGTTTGATCAAACTGCCTGATCTTTTTACAGAGGTCCAATCCTGAGCCGTCAGGTAGCCAGGAATCCAGCAAGTACAAATCGAAGTCGCCGGCGTTTGCGAGGGCGACACCGCTTTCGATTGTCGATCCGGTTATTACTTCGTAACTCTTCTGGGCGAGTAGGAGAGTGACAAGTTCGCGTGTGTCCTCGTGGTCTTCTATGTAGAGAATGCGACGAGTTTTTTCATTGTGCATAAAAGGTGGTTGCGCGGGGGGAATCGGCCGCAGCAGACCAGGAAACTTGTTTGTGCCAGGTTGAATAAAAGAACCGCTGAAGAAATTAAGGCCGAGGCACCCTATGCTTCTCAAGGTATGGGAAAGAATAAGCCGCCCCGGCCACCCGCTTATTGTTTGAATGCATTCTGGGGCCAATGACACTTATTGTCAGTACGGTTACGAACACACTCGAAAATAATTTCTGACACCGATAACACTGTACGTTCCCGAACTATAAGCGTAGAATCCTGACAGTTTAGGTGAGTTTGTTTTATCCAGCCCCCAACTCTGGGTAATTTCCCTCAAGAGATACTTGGAGTACTGGAATGATTAAACATGAAACGCTGATAGCGAACGACAGGGATCTCTCCTGGTCCTTTGCTATGAAAAATCAGCTTCTTGCCCAGTGGCTTGCTACTCCCGAGGCCGGTGAGTACCTCATGCCGCACCTGCGCGTCGTCACACTCGAACGCAACCAGGTTCTGTACGAACAGGGAGACACGATTGACTTCGTTTACCTTCCCGTCGATTCCGTGATCTCCAGTCTCGCGATCATGGAAGATGGCACTACGATCGAAACGTCGATGGTTGGCCCAGAAGGTCTAGTCGGTGTTTCCGCAATCCTGGGCAGTGGAATATCGCGGCAATGGCTTTGGGTCCTTGTCGATGGCACTGCCCTTCAACTCGACGCAAAGTTGTTGGATCCGTTTTTCCTGAACAACGAGATTGCGCTGAAGAGCCTGCTGCGCTTCTACCGCTCGATGATCACTCAGGTATCTCAACGCTGTGTTTGCAACACGAGGCACACCGTGATGGACCGGCTCTGTTGCTGGTTGTTGATGCTTCACGATCGCATAGGTGGCGGTAACTTACGACTGACACAGGAAGTGATCGCGAGCCGGTTAGGAGCTCGGCGGGCCGGCATAACGGTCGCTGCCGGTACTTTGCAGGCCATGCATGCGATTGATTATCGCCGCGGACAACTTCACATCAACGATCGCGCGGTGTTGGAACGTACGGTTTGCGAGTGTTACGAGATCATGAAGAACGAGTCGAGGTTTACACCCCCCCCCGGCGCGCTTATCCTTCGGGTTTGTCACTGTAAATGAAAAGTCGATCGATGCCCGCGCCAGCCTCGTCGAGGATCGGCACGATCGTATGGACCAGGCGAGACTGGTTTTGATCAACGCCGTCCACGTTGGCGTAAATCGGAGGCGATTGGATCGTCTGTTTCTCCCGCACTGCCCTGCGGAGTAACTTGATAAAGTTGTCGACATCGCTCCCGGAGAAGATCTCACTGACCGGGAGCCCCGCCGCATCTCGGTTTCCGAGCAACTGCTGATAAGCCGAATTTACTCTTAAAATCGTCAAGTCCTCGGCGCGGAGCACCATCACGTAGTGCGGAAAACGCTCGAGCATATGTGAGAGTTGTAACTGCTCGATCCGGTGTGTCTTCATCAATTCCTGAAGCTCAACCGTTCGTGCAGTCAGTTCGTCGTTGGTTGTTTGCAACTCTTCGTTGGTGGCTTGAAGTTCTTCGTTGTTCGTTTCGAGCTCTTCGTTGGTGGCCTGGAGTTCTTCATTCGTGGCTTCGAACTCTTCGTTAGTGGCCTGCAACTCTTCCTGAGTCAGCATCAACTCTTCGTTGGCGGCTTGCAGCTCTTCATTGGCATCCTGCAACTCTTTATTCATCGCGCTGAAGCGCTTGTTGGCGGCGCTTAATTCGGCGACGAGTTCCGACTGCTCGCGCTGCACTGCCTCGAGGCGGCGTTTGATTTGGATCTGCTCGGTAGTGTCGAGCACTGTAAGCACGGCGAGTTCCGGTGCTCCCTGTTCGACCTGCATCACCATAATCGTCAGAGCGACGAACCGGCCAGTGCCTTCGACGGCCTGATCGAGCTCCAGTTCGCTAACGGTAATCGTGGAGTGTTCGCGAAACGCAGTGTCGATTGCCCGGCGTACTTCCTGGTAAGGCAATCCTCTGACGGTGTGAAGAAAATCCTGATCGTAAGCGATGTCCCGAATTCCGAGCAGTCTTCTGGCAGTGGCGTTGATCGTCATGATGCGATACATGCGATCGATGATCACGACGGCGACGCTCGTATAGCGCAGCATCGTTTCATTAACACGGCGAAGTTGGTTGATTTCGGCTTCAGATTGAGTCATATCGAGGGGACTTGGCATTACGTTCGGGGGAAGCGGCCGGCGTCGTTGCTCTCGTCCCAATGACGTTGCCGGGTTTGTCAGGGTCGCGGGGTCATGAATAGGAAACGCAAGTGGTCCGCCGAGACAACGATATATCTTCCACTTCTTATTGACTAGTTCGAAACTGGCCTTTGTTGGCCGGGTAGTTTCAGCTTTGCCAAGAAACAGGTAACCACGCGATTGGTGTAACGAGTAGGCAAAGAGGTCGAGCACGATCTGCTGTAGTTCCGGTTTTAGATAGATGAGCAGGTTGCGACAGGTGACCAGATCGATTCGTGGAAAGGGCACGCCACGGCTGATGTCCTGCTGGCCGAAAATAACTACCTGGCGGAGTTGCTTGCCAACGCGATAGCCATGATCGACCCGTTCAAAATAGCGTTCACGATACTCGTCAGGCAGGTCGTTGAGAACGTTCTCCGGATAAAGTCCACGGCGCGCAAAGTTGATCGCGTCGGCTGCCAGGTCCGTGGCAAAGACCTTTATGCTCCACTCGGGAAGTTCCGGGCCGAGATGATCCGCTAAAAGGAGCGCCAGCGAGTAGGCTTCCTCACCTGTTGCGCAGCCGGCGGACCAGATTCGCAAGATACGTCCGTTCGCTCGTCCTCGCTCAACCAGCTCGTGAATGATGGTCGTTTTGATAAAGTCGAATGCCTCGGGATCGCGAAAGAACCCCGTTACTTTTATCAAAAATGCTTTCACCAGCTCTTTGACTTCCTCAGGATGTAAACGGAGGTAGTCGGCGTATTCGCGGATCGTGGCGTTATGAGTGACTGCCATGCGCCGGCCAATGCGCCGCAAAATCGTCGAAGATTTGTAATTGCGAAAATCGATATTTGTTTGGGCGCTTACCAGGGTAAGTAAATCACGCAGCGGATCTTCAGTTTTTTCCGAGATCGGCAGGTTCACGCCGCGCAGGATGTCGAAAAGCAGCGGACCGATCTGTTCGATCTCAACGACGTGATCGACTGCCGTCGGTGGCAACGAAAGCGGCATGGACGGATAAGCCGCGGTTTGCGGGTTCTGAATGATTACCACGCCGCCGGCATTTTTTACGTCTACGGCGCCCGCAGCGCCGTCTGAACCCGCGCCCGTCAGGATCACGGCGATCAGATGTTCACCGTACGACTCGGCGGCACTGGACAACAGCAAATCGACTGATGGTTTCGGCCTTTCGTTATGATCACCTTCGAGAAAGACGTGGCCGTCGTGAATCTTTACGTGCCGGTTGGCCGGGACCACGTAAATCTTGCCGCTCTCGAGCGGCGTCGGAGAATGCTCGCCCACCACGACAATCGGAAGCGTGGTCCGCCGTTCCAGAATCGACCCTAAGTAGCTTGGACGCTGTGGGTCGAGATGTTGCGCTAACACGATCGGCGCGGGAAAGTTTTTATTGAGCGTGCTAACCAGCGTGGAAAGAGCGCCAACACCGCCGGCCGAGGAACCAACTACAACGAGATCGTTGCTGTGAATTTCCTGTTTGTCAGTAGACATAGTTAATCAGTACGGGGGCTATGATTTGGATTGTGTGTCCGGTCACGAGAACCGTACTTCGTCGGCGTTCTCGATCACCGGCTCCGCTATATTACCCGTTTCATCGCCGAGTAGCAGTTGGCGAAGGACACCGCTGTTTCTTTCCGCTTCTTCCGCGCGTCTCTCAAACATCGCCACGGCGCGCATGTGATTGGCGTTACGTGCGCGTTCCACGATGCGCTTCGCCAGAATCATCTGTTCTTCGAGCGCGCGCACTGCCGACCACAACGCCACCTCGAGACGTTCCGACTGACCGTCGCTCAGGCTCTCCGCGGAAAACGCGTGACCGACGTGGCAGCGGAAGCGAAGTAAATCTTCGTCGTTTATTTCCCAGAGTGCGCCGTGGCATTCCGGGCAAGTGAGTTTCGAGACGCGGCCGAGCCGTTCAACGCTGGCGATTAGCTCACCGGCGTCCATTTCCTGTCCTGCGATTCTGGATTCGATTTCAACTTCTTCAGCCAAGGGATAACCTCCTTCCTCTGCGATCGGTTCCTTTGTAAGCATCGTCAGCAAAGGTCCGATTTCGCGCACCGGCACCGAGTAATCGACGCTGATGTTCTGCATTACGCTGGTAGGCATACTCGGAAAAGTAGCCTCCACCGGATCTTGCACGATCGTAATGCCGCCGCGTTGTTTGATGGCTCGCATGCCGACAGTACCATCGTCTCGTGCGCCTGTGAGCACCACGCCGATCACTCTTGGTCCACCCCAGCGCGCTGCCGATCGAAATAGCGTATCAATTGAAGGGCGGTGTAAGTTTTCTTTCGGTCCGTGAACAAGTTTCA
>DATELP010000224.1:0-40529 GCA_035276425.1 Pyrinomonadaceae bacterium | reverse complement strand
GTACGACGGGCGGAAGCGCGTCACGGTGTCCGGACCAAACATGCGACGCAGAAACTCGGTCACGGTTCCCTTCAGATGGGCCATCGTGATTCCGCGGTCCACACACAAGCCTTCGACCTGGTAGAACATCGGGTTGTGCGTCGGGTCGGGCGTGTCGCGCCGGAAAACGCGTCCGGGCGCGATCATGCGAATCGGAACGCCACGGCGTTGCATCGCGTGAATCTGCACCGTGGAGGTTTGCGAACGCAGCGCGAAACCGTCAGTCGTGTAGAACGTGTCGGCTTCACCGCGCGCCGGATGGTTGTCGGGTATGTTCAACGCCGTGAAGTTGTAGAAATCGGTTTCGATCTCGCGGCCGTCCTCGATCACGTAGCCAAGCGCGACGAAGATGTCTTCGATACGCTCGCGAATGATCGTAATCGGGTGACGATGACCGTAAGGCGGACGCCGCCCCGGCAACGTCACGTCGATACTCTCGCGCGCGGTGCGTGCCTGTTCGATGTGCTGCTTAACGTTCTGTTCGGCCTGTTCGATCGCGCTCACAAACGTTGCTTCAGTCGACTGAACCAACTGACCAAACGCAGCGCGATCTTCGGCCGCCACGCGACCAATCAGTTTTTTAGTGGCAGCAAGTTCGCTCTTTTTGCCGAGATGACGCGTACGCAACTCCGCGAGCGCGCGCTCTTCCGCAACCGCGGCGTCAAGATCGAGCCCCGCAAAATCAGGAGACTCACCGGTAAAGCGTGCAAAGCGCTCGAACTCTTGCTCGAACGCTTTGCTGGCTGCTTCAACCTGTTGAGCAGGCAATTGTTCCGTTTGACTATTTGACATGATCACATGATTTACAAGATTCCAATCATGTTAAGTCTGAAATCCTGTCTAGTTCTTCCTGACTGCTACCCACTTCCCTTGTAACTGTCCGGCGTAATCAAACTCGCCGGAAAGTTTTCCATCGACGACTGTAGCAACCATCGAGATGTTTCCGTTTGAGCCTTCGAGGACAAACGAGAGCTTGCCGTCTTTCCACGAACCGTCTTTGAGCGCTGCGTCGCCGAGTTGTGAACTGCTGTTGCCGGTCACGGTCTCGCCTTCGACTTTCAACGTCAACAAGAACGGAAACGGTTGGCCGTTCGCATCCGCGACTGCTTCCCACTGGCCGTTCGGAACAAACTTGGCATCCGGCGTTGCGGGCACCGCTGGTACCGCCGGCACCGGCGGAACCCGTTTCAGCTCGACGGCTTTCTTGTCCGAGCCGACCATCAAGTCGCCTGTGAGCGTGTCGCCATCGAGCTTGCCGGTTAGCTTTCCTTCCTTGAAAACGAGCGAAACCATTCCGTCAGCAATCGTGCCTTGCATGATGTCGTAGGACTTGTCGCCTACCATTACACGGCCCGTCAGTTTTGCGGCGTCGCCTTTCAAGTGGAGCTGAACCTTTTCGGCCTGGCCCTTCACTGTGCCTTCGAAACTGCCGAACGCCTTGTCCGGTTGCTGCGCAAAAGCCACGGCCGCACCGAGCAGGAATGTAAGTATTAATGTCGTTAACTTCACTGTCTCGTCCTTTCGCAAAACTACGCTGCTGCTCTATTGCGCTGTTCGTTTTCGAGCGCGTTCTTGGCCTGGGCCACGACTTCGGCAAACGACTCCGGCTGATGAACCGCGAGGTCGGCCAGTACTTTGCGATCGAGTTCGATGCTCGCGAGTTTCAAACCATGCATCAGTTGCGAATAGTTCAAACCATTCAACCGAGCCGCCGCGCCGATACGCACGATCCACAAACTCCGGAAATCACGCTTCTTCAACTTCCGTCCGGTGTACGCGAAATTCAACCCGCGCTCGACCGACTCCTTCGCCGACCGATAAAGCTTCGACTTCGTGCCGCGATAACCTTTCGCTAACTTCAGTATCTTCTTGCGTCTTTCGAGACGCTTATTGCCACGTTTTGCTCTGGGCATATGAATACCTCCTTATGAAATAAAAACTCGGAAACAGTTAATCGCGGCCGTACGGGAGCATCGACATCACGCGCTCATGATCGGCGTCGGCAACGAGCACGTCGATATCCAAATGACGCTTCCGCTTGTTGGTCTTCTTGGTCAAAATGTGTCGCGCATGCGAGTGGCCGCGCTTGACCTTGCCGGTCGCCGTCAGCCGAAAGCGCTTCGCAGCACCTTTGTGTGTTTTTAACTTAGGCATTTGTCACTTACCTTTCAATATTCTCTTGTACTTTGATCTTTGTGTTTCGACCTTTGTGGGCTCACAAAGCAAACAAAGTACAAAGCACCAAGTTCAGAATTACGTTACGTGCGGCTCGGGTTTCGCAGGTCCTCCGCCACTCTTGTGTCTCTTTGGTCCCAGGATGATGAACATCTGGTTCCCTTCCATCTTTGGCCGGTTCTCGACCTCGCCGACGTCGGCCATATCCTGCTCGAGCTTTTCGAGAATGCGCGCACCCAATTCACGGTGCGACATCTCGCGGCCGCGAAACCAGATCGTGGCCTTTACTTTGTCGCCGTCCGATAACCACTGGCGCGCACGCTTCATCCGGTACTCGTAATCGTGATCGTCGGTACCAGGGCGAAACTTCACTTCGTGGACAGTGATCGTGACCTGCTTTTTCTTCGCCTCGTTTGCCTTCTTCTTGGCTTCGTACTGATATTTGCCAAAGTCGATGATCCGGCAAACAGGGGGATCGGCATTGGGAGCAACTTCGACGAGATCCAAGCCCTTCTCGCGGGCAGCACGAATGGCATCGCGCACATCCATGACGCCCAGTTGTTCTCCTTCCTCCCCAATCACGCGTACTTCAGGTACGCGAATTCTTTCATTGATACGAACCGGCGGTACACGCCGGTTATCAGGACGCTGACCGCGACCGCGAAAGCCTGTAGCTATTGCTGCACCTCCTAAGGTTTAAGCAATCCACAGATTACGCAGATTCTTTTAAGCAATCTGTGTAATCTGTGGATTGCTATTTGTTTGTCAAGGCGCGCGTCTCAACCAGCTTGCGCGCCATCTCTTTAAAGTCTGCAATCGACATGACGCCGATATCGCCCTGAGCACGTTCTCGAACGGCGAGGGTCTTCTGTTCCATCTCTCGATCGCCGAGCACGAGCATGAAAGGCACTTTCTGCAACTGCGCGTCGCGAATCTTCGCGCCTATTTTTTCGCTTCGCAAGTTCGTTTCGACTCGGAAGCCGGAACTGCGAAGATCGCGCGCCACTTCCTCGGCGTAGTCGTTGATCCGGTCCGTGATCGGTAAAACCGCGACCTGAACCGGAGCCAACCAGAACGGAAACGCGCCGGCGTAGTGCTCGATTAACACACCGAAGAACCGTTCCATCGAACCAAACAGTGCGCGATGGATCATCAACGGCCGGTGTGGCTTGTTGTCTTCCCCGATGAACTCCAGTTGGAAGCGCTCGGGAAAGTTGAAATCAAACTGTACCGTCGTCAACTGCCACGTGCGTCCGATCGCATCGCCGACGCGAATGTCGATCTTCGGACCGTAGAAAACCGCCTCGCCTTCCATGCGCACGAAAGGAATCTGCCGCGCCTCTAACGCATCGACCAGCGCCGCTTCCGCTTTTTCCCAGTCTTCGTCCGTGCCGAGATAGTGCTTGCCGGAATCCGTACCGCGGACCGAGAGTTCGACCTTGATGTCTTTAAAACCAAAGACGTCGTAAAGATCGAAAGCAAAGTCGATGCAGCTCAGGATCTCAGCGCGAATCGTCTCCGGCGTGCAGAAGATGTGTGCGTCGTCCTGCGTAAAGCCGCGCACACGCGTCAGTCCGTGAAGCGTGCCGGAGAGTTCGGCGCGATAAACCGTTCCGAGCTCCGCATAACGCAACGGCAGATCTCGATACGAGCGCTGCGCCGACTTGTAAATGCCGATGTGAAACGGGCAGTTCATCGGCTTGATGCGAAACTCCTGCTCCTCGAATTCCATTGGCGAGAACATCGAATCAGCGTAGTTCTCTTCGTGACCGCTGATGAACCACAAGTCTCGCTTTGCGATGTGCGGCGTAAAGACGAGTCCGTAACCGCGCTTGAGGAGTTCGCCGCGCAGGTAGTCTTCCATCTCCTTGCGAATGGCGCCGCCCTTCGGATGCCAGAAGATCAGTCCCTGGCCGTAGTCTTCCTGAATCGAGAACAGGTCGAGTTCACGTCCCAGGCGGCGGTGATCGCGCTTCTCGGCTTCTTCGCGTTGCTTAAGCCACGCGTCGAGTTCTTCCTGCGTGAAGAAAGCCGTGCCGTAGATGCGTTGCATCTGCGGTTGCGATGCGTCGCCTTTCCAGTAAGCACCGGCGAGCGAGAGCAACTTGAACGCGCGCAGCTTGTTCGTGTTCGGCACGTGTGGACCGAGACAAAAGTCGATGAACGGCGAACCGTCGATGTAATAGACGCTCACCACCTCGCCGGCTTTTTCGTCGATCAGTTCACACTTCAACGGTTCGTCACGTTCGTTGAAAACACGCAGCGCGTCAGCCTTTGAAATCTCCTCGCGACGATAGTGCAGGTTCTGATTAGCGATCTGCTTCATCCGTTTTTCGATAACGGGCAGATCCGCTTCCGTCAGCGCCCGCGGCGTGATCACGTCGTAAAAGAAACCGTAACGCGGGTCGTCGAGCAGCGCAGGTCCGATGCCGAGCTTCGTGCCGGGAAACAGATCGAGCACAGCGGCGGCTAACAGGTGCGCCGTCGAATGACGCAACACCTCGAGGCCGTCGCGGGTCTGCGGCACGATTGGTTCGATTTGAACGGAGCCGTTGTCGGCCAGATCGTTAACCTGGGCCGCGAGGTCCACCTCACGACCACCAACTTTCGCCGCCAAGGCCTGTTTCGCAACGTCGCGATCGAGCTTTTTGAGAGCCTCGGCAACCGTCGCTGAATCAGGCACGGGAACAGGCGCGCCGTCTTTCAGTTGTACGTTAATCTCACTCATTGCTAAATCACCTCTCATGCACAGAGACAACAACAAAGACCTTGAAGTCCCAGGGCCGAAGGCGATTCCTTAGAATTTCGATTTCACTAATTTGCTTACTTCGTTGATCGGATTCGATAGGAGCGCCTTCGCCGGCACCCGCATGGCGGGCGGCACTTAAAAAGTAAAGAATCGAGTAGTTGTTCGATTCATATGCGAAGGTCTTCTGGAGCTCCTATCAAAAGTAAGAAAATTACGCGATGGATTCTAGCAAACGGTCTCTTACGGGCGCAACCTGAGAATTTAGCCACAGACTTTCACGGACAGACACGGACTGACTTTCAGGAAGATTTTTCGTCCGTGTCATCCGTGTATAATCCGTGGCTCTACTTTCCCTCAGGAGAGGAACCCATGCGTTCATCCAAAGCCATCGTTGTTGCTTTTCTACTTTTCTGTTTCGTCGTTCAGGTCCCGGCCCAGAACGGCAGCCGGACCAAAACGAAACCCGAACCCGTCAGCGAAATGCGCGGGGCGATCGAGCGGTACACGGTCGACCGCGGGAGTTTGACGCGCTCGTATCCCGTGGCGATGTCGCTGAAGCGCCGGGAACGGTTCAAGAAATTCTACGAAGAGTGGCTCGCGTCGCTCAAAGCGCAGGACTTCGACTCATTTAGCCAGGACGGCAAGATCGATTACGTCCTCTTCAAGAACCATCTCGAATACGAGTTACGCCAGTTAGACATTCAGGCACAGCAACTCTCCGAGATCCAACCGCTCATTCCCTTCGCGAACACGATCATCGATCTCGAGGAATCGCGCCGCCGCATGGAACCGATCGACTCCGCGAAGATCGCGGCAACGCTCACGGAGTTGAAAAAACAAGTCGATGAAAGCCGGCGTACGGTCGAGACTTTGAAACCGAAAAAGACGGTGGCTAATCGTGCGGTCCTCGCAATGAACGCGCTGCGCACCAATTTGCGCAACTGGTACACGTTCTACAACGGTTACGATCCGCTCTTTACGTGGTGGAACGAAGAACCCTACAAATCGGTCGATCAGGCGCTCACAAGTTACACGGCGTCGATCACTGATAAGGTTTTAGGACAGGGATCTCAGAAGTCTATTAAAGCCGGCGACACCAGCGACATCGTCGGAAACCCGATCGGCCGCGAAGCGCTGATCAGCGAACTGCGTTCCGAGATGATCCCTTACACACCGGAAGAGATCATCGCCATCGGCGAAAAAGAGATGGCGTGGTGCGAAAACGAGATGAAAAAAGCGTCGCGCGATCTCGGCTACGGCGACGACTGGCACAAAGCACTCGAACACGTCAAAAACCTCTACGTCGAGCCCGGCAAACAACCGGAGATGATCCGCGACCTCGCGCTGGAAGCAATCAAGTTTGTCGAAGACAACAACCTCGTCACCGTGCCCGAACTCGCGAAGGAAAGCTGGCGCATGGAGATGATGACGCCCGAACGCCAACTCGTCAGCCCGTTCTTTCTCGGCGGCGAAACGATCCTGGTTTCGTTCCCTACCAACACGATGGCCCACGAACAGAAGATGATGAGCATGCGCGGTAACAACATCCACTTTGCGCGCGCCACCGTTCATCACGAACTCATCCCCGGTCATCACCTGCAAGGTTACATGTCCGCGCGCTACAAGCCGTATCGCGCAATTTTCGGCACGCCGTTCTGGTCCGAAGGCAACGCGCTTTACTGGGAACTGCTGCTGTGGGATTTGAACTTCGCCAAGACGCCCGAGAATCGCATCGGCATGCTCTTCTGGCGCATGCACCGCTGCGCGCGCATCATCTTTTCACTCAGTTTCCATCTGGAAAAGATGACGCCGCAGGAGTGCATCGATCTGCTCGTGAATAAAGTGGGCCACGAACGCGACAACGCGACGGCTGAGGTGCGGCGTTCGTTCGACGGCAGTTACGGGCCGCTCTACCAGATCGCTTATTTGATCGGTGGACTTCAGCAGTACGCGATGCACAAGGAATTGGTCGATTCCGGGAAGATGACGAACCGCGCGTTCAACGATGCGTTGCTCAAAGAGAACCGTATCCCGATCGAGATGTTGCGCGCGGCGATCACGAATCAAAAGTTAACGCGCGACTTTGTAACTAACTGGCGGTTTTACGACCACAGATAAGCCACAGATAAACACGGACGGACACGGACAGACTTTTAAACCAATTAACGTCGATAACTGAGCGTGAGTTTTACGAACATCGGATCCGTTGACTTCGCGCCGGGGCGGTAGAAAAGAAGCTGTGGCGCGGGTGCATTGGTCGTGAGCGCTCGCGTGCGCGCGTCTTTTTCGTCTTTGGTCCAGGCTTGACCGACCGTGGTCATATCGAGCCGTCCGACAGTCGAGCCCCACATCTTTTCCCACTCCGCCACCTGTGCTTCGGTGAGTTTCAGCGCTTTGTCTGTGATCTGCACGCCTTCGAGCGGTTTCGGCGTCACCAGCACACTCACGACTTCCGCAACGTGATCGGGCCTGCTCTTTCTCATCGTAAAGAACGGCGGCGCGTCGTCCTGATCCGGAATCTCAATCAGTTTGCCGATCGCGACTTCGTTGTCGCCGCCTGCGGTACGCGTCGTCGGAAAGATCAGGTACGGCGCGCCGAGCGTTCCGTCCGCATACTGCTCGCGATTGATCACGTAGAGGAAACCGTCGCGCACTGCTTCGACAGCGATGCGGAGTCGATCGCCCTGCGCGAGTCTCGTCGTCGCTGAGATTCGCTCGGGTAGCCATGCCGTCGTGGACTTGTCGTCATGAACGATCAACCGCTCACCTGAATCAGTTCGATTAGCCGGGCGGAGACGCCAAATGGTTACGCCGACAACTGTGTTGGGGGCAACGTTGTCGACAGGTACATTTGGCGTCGCTACGCGATAGGCTCCGCTCCGGCGCCGCCCCCGACTCACCGACTGTTTGTTAGCGGCCGGGGTGATAAAAGCCGTGTCCCAAAGTTTGCGCGTCATCTCATCCGGCGTTTGGGCCACGGACAAAAATGAAGAAGACACTATCAACAGAATCAGTAGTAGAAGGATTGCTTTGAATCTCATCGCCATTCTCCTTGCATAACAAACGGGGCCCAGTAGTAAGGCGACTGCCATTGCGCAGTGCGCAGCATTTCGATCTGCGCGGCGCGCAAAGCAGCGGCGGGTGTTTTGTTACTGCGCAACATCCCGGTGTAGAGACGTTGCATTAACGCGGCGGTTGCTTTGTCGTTGACGCTCCATAAACTCACGACGACGCGACGCGCTCCCGCGTACATGAAACCGCGCGTCAGTCCTTCGAGACCTTCACCGCGCACGTCTTTACCAAGACCAGTTTCACACGCGCTCAGGACGACCAGTTCAGCGGGCAGCTTGAGGTTGTAAACATCGTGCGTCCGCAAGAAGCCGTCTTGCGGATTGCCTTTTTCGTCAAACAACGAGAGCACGATCGCGGAGAGTCCGGCGCGGGTGGTGTCGAGATAGCCGTGGGTCGCGAAGTGAACGTAGCGATACTTGCTCAACTCGCCGCTGGTTGCCATTGTGCGATTGGCGCGAAAGTCGAGTGCTTTCAGGTTCGAACCGGCGCGAGCGACGGCGAGGATGCGATCCGCTTCCGAGCGTGTGAATGGGAGCCGTGGAATCGAGAGTTGCCCGCCCGCGGTGGTGGTATTCGCCGGCAGATGTTCGAAGCTCCGCGTCGCGGTTTCCGCATTCTCCGCCGCGTCTCTTTTGACGCGTGGATCGCTGGTTGAGAAAATCGGATCGGCGACTACTGCGAGCGTTTTAGGAGCGAGTTCGCGGTTGGCAAGGTTCGCTCGTTGAACGGCGAAGGCGGAAACAGAAGGTACGCTGATTACTTCGTGGTCCACGATGAGCGGCTGAGAAGTTGCCACGGATGACACGGACGACACGGATAGAGCAGCGAATGGGACGTATTGCAATGCGCCGTCAGCAACAATTACTAAACGCTGATTTTTCAACTCACTCGCCACGGGCGCGAGAATCATCCGGCTCAGTTCGCTCGCGGCTTGTTCGAAGTCTTTGTCGGCTTGCGCGATGCGAGACGTGCGCTGTGCAGGTGTTTCCAGCGACTTGATAACACTGCGCGCCGTCAGCGACTCGTAAACACGGTCCTTAACTTTCGCTATGTCGTCTTGCGCAGGCAACACGTAAGACTTCAGCGAATCTTTCCCGACGGCCCAGAGATAGCTTCGTTCCTGTCCGAGTGAGTACTCGAGCAGCAGCGTGTCCGCGTCGAGCTGTTGCTGAATCTCCTTCCGCCCAAGCGGTTGCGGTTGGGTCAAAGCCGCGTACTGCGGACTACTCTGGCGGATCGTCGCCTGCACCTGCTGATACTCATCTTCAAGCGCACTGATCTCCCGGCGCACCGTCGCCAGTTCTTCAGCACTTCCCTTGCGTACTTTGAGCTGCATCTCGCGCTCGGCTTTTGCGTTCAACTCGCGCGAGAGCTCGCGCTCCTTCTCGATCAAACCGGCGTTAACACCCTGACGAATGTCTACTCGCGTTTCGCTCAAATGATCGAGCAAACTCCGAGCGCGGCCGCGTTCGCTTGCTTGCAACGCTTCGGCATCGTAGCCGCGCGCTGGATCCTGCGCGTGCTGCTGCATCAACACGTCAATATAAAACTCGTACGCCTTTTCTACTGACGCTCGGTACGAAGCACGCATCTGCAAACTGCTGGAACGCGTGCGCACGGTCTCAATCAGCGCCAGCGACTCGCCGATGTACTTGCGCGCCTCAGCCAGGTTGCCGCGTTTAGCTTCCGCGCGCGCAGCGCCTTCCAATGCTGTTGCGGCAATACTCACGTCGATGCTGCGAATGATTGCGAGTGCCTGGTTGAACTGTTCGAGAGCTTTCTCAGGTTGGTCGAGAAGATTGTACGCCTCGCCGAGGTTCGTCAGCGCCAGTGCTTCGCGGCGGAGATTGCCGACGCTGTGCAGAATCTCGATTGCCTGACGGTGATAATCCACGGCCTCTTTGTGCCGGCCCAGGGCCGCATAGACGGCGCCAATCTCGTCAAGCGTCTCGCCTTCCTGCGACCTATTACCGGCCTGTTTTTGAATCACTTGCGCCGGCCGGTATTGATCGAGAGCCTTCTCAAACTCACTCATCCGAGCATGAACGCGGCCGATGTTTACGAGTGTGTATGCCTCGGAATCCTTGTCTTTCACATCACGAAACAAAAGGAGTGACTGTTGCAGGTAATCAAGCGCTTTCTCCTGTTCGCCAGACAGACTGTAAGCAATCCCGATGTTGTTGAGGGTGAGCGCCTCGCTGCGTTTATTGCCGAGTGATTTGTTAATTGCGAGCGCCTGACTGTAGTAATCCAACGCTTTCTGCCAATCGGCTGCGTCGTTGTAGATCTTGCCGATATTGCTCAACGCGTTTGCTTCGCCAACTTGCCAACCAACGTCTCGCGCCAGCTTCAGTGCTCGCTGATACTGGTTCAACGCCTTTCCGACGTCGGCCAGTATGTCCAGCATTCCACCAGCGTAGTTCAATGCGCCCGCCTCGAGCCGTTTATCTCCGAGCGTAGCAGTCAACGCGAGCGTCTGATTGAAGTAGTCGAGGGCCTCGCGAAACTCATTCAACCGGTAATACGTGTCGCCGATAGATAACAACGCAAGACTGCGCCGGTAGTTGTCACCGGCGGCTTCGAAGAGTGGCAACGTCTCGCGATACTTCGCAATCATGGCGCGTCTGGTAGCGGCGTTCGGCTGCGTCCGCATTTTCCGCGCCTCGTCAAACATTCGCTGAGCCGCGGCGTGGCCCTTGTCGACCGCGGACGCTTCACGCAAGGCGATGATCCGTATCGCGTAGTGGCCGGGTGGATTTCTGCTGTTTGGCGAACGCACCTCGACGCGATATTCACCAGACGTGGTGCTTAGCAGGACAACCGGCTCCGTGCCGTAACGATCGTTGGGACTGTCGCTTTGGCTCAGTTGCTTGCCGTCTGGTCCAAAGACTGCCGTCTCCACGTCGATTCCCTGTTGCTCGACGACGGCGTACAAGTATTGGCCCGCGTTGAGTGAGATTCGGTAGGAATGAGTTTCACCTCCCTTGAGTTCACGTTGAACTGAAGACAGCACTGGTAGCTCGCTCGGCGTTTGCGCACAAACTGCGACCGCCGCGAATACCTGAACCAGAAGCTGTACTAGAGTCCTTCGCATAATTACTGAAGGGGTAGCTCGATGCCGCCACCCCCTCTCCTGACTGACGCTGGTACTCAGTACGACGAAGCCGCCGTCGCCTTCTCCTCGGCTACCCCATGCCCACCGGCTTGGGCCTGGAATGTGCCTTCGTCGTCTCCATTGCCAAGGCCCGGTGGGTTAATCGGCAACATTCGCGGAACCCAGGCGTCCCAATGTCCAGACGCTTGCTCCAGGGAAATGGAAAAATCTTTAACACCCCAGGTAAAGGGACCGAAGTCAAACACAAACTCCTTCTCGTCAGGCTTGATGCCGTGCTTCAGGAGCACGTCAGCTTTGCTATAGAGGTTGTACTTTCCATCTGCCATTGGATAGAAGTAACAGCCCGCCAGCATTCTGGCGGTGATCCCGATTTCGCCGATGTGCTTCGTCTTGTCGTCGATATTGTCAATTACGATAGGTTTCGGTACGTCTTGCTTTGCCATGATTCTTCTCCTTTTTATTATCGGGTTTAGCACAACCGTAACGGCTTGTGCTCTGGGCTTTGTAAACGTGCGTTCGCTAGGCGGACGCCGACGAAACAGCTTCTTCCTCGCCATCGCCGTGTCCGCCGGCCTGGGCTTGAAACGTTCCTTCTTCCTGTTGGATGGTGTGACGGTTTTGCCACCTTCCAGTCACCTTACCCCCGGAGAAAGCAAGGCTGGAAATCTTCCACAGATATACGTCCAGTGGAAAATCACAGCCGCTACTCGAAAGATCGCTTCCCAGGATAGTCGTACCGTCTGAGGCGTAAAAGTCATACTTGACTGGGGTGCCCCGCTCGCGAAAGATACAATCTTTCAGCAGGGTTCCGGTGGAACCTCCGGTAACGGTGGTGATTACGATGTCGCTCATGATGGTTCCTCCTTTGTTGAGTCTGCACAACTGTGAAGGTTGTGCGTCGGGCTTCCTGCGAACGCGCGCTCACCCAACATCGGGTGTCGCCTGCGTCGCGCTTCTCAATTATTAACGCGAGAAGTTTTTGGAAAAACCACCAAGCCGGCGCTCTGCCCGGAATCCGTCTGGGCCGCGCAACTAGAGAGGGAAAGTTTCAGTCCAACGAGAGCTGTTTACTGTCTTAATGGCGGGAATAATATGCCCCAACTGTGTGTGCGTCAATGCAGTTTTAGGTTCAGTGATGCTCCAACCTGACGGGATAAACGAGCAGCTTGCCGGACGCTTTAAGAGTGGTAAGTGTCTCGCCTTTATCGACGTCCGGTTTGACGGTTGAATGCGACGTGAGGAAGTCGTACACAAGCTTGTTTTGCGTCATGTCAGCGATCAGTCCACTGGCTTTTTTGTTAGCAAACTGTTTTACGTTTTCCAGTTCCGCCACTGCGTCTTCACTAAAGACCAGCCACAGCCGTTCGACGCCTTCCTGAGTATCGAACTGGTACCAGCTCGCTTCGGGAATCTGGATTTGCTGATCCGCGGCGAGAAGAGACGCCCCTTTGTTTGCCGTTGGCGAGGGAAAGAGGATGTTGAACTCCGGCACGGTCTCACCGCCGCGCGGTCCTTCGTTGAGGATGTACAAGTGACCGGGTTCAGGAGTGCGGACGTTCAAGCGAACCTGATCGCCCGCTTCGAAATTGATCTCGCCCGCAACCGTGTACGGGTCCTTATATTTTCCTTCCCTGAACTTCTGCACCGTGATCCAGTAAGTCAACCTGCGCTCGGGACCAGCAACGACCGGACTCGGCGCGGGAACAGCAACCGCAGGCCGCTCTCGCGACGCACGCCAAATGCTCACCGCAAAGATCGCCGCCGTCGCTATTGCCATCGCCACCAACGCAACGAAGAGCACCCTCTTCTTTTCCTTTGTATGATCCGTGTTATCCGTGTGATCCGTGGCTAAAACCTCTCCGTGGTCCAACTGCTTCCGCAAATTCTTCAGGTCTTCCGCCATGTCCTTCGCAGACTGATAACGCTCGTTCGGACTCTTGGCCATCGCCTTGCGAATGATTCGCTGCAACTCAACCGGCGCATCTTTCACTAACGGCGGCGGTTCCTGCTCAATGATCTGCACCAGCGTGTGGCTGCTGGTCGGCCCACCGAACGGCATCACTCCCGTCACCATTTCATAGAGCATCACGCCAACGCTCCAGATGTCGGTGCGTTCATCAACCGCGAGCGCCCGCGCCTGTTCGGGCGACATGTAGTTGATCGTGCCCATCAAGACACCGGGTGTAGTCTTGAACTCAGTCGCGGCTTCCGTATCAACACGCGCTCCGGTTTCAGTCACTTTAGCCAAACCGAAATCAAGCACCTTCACCAGTCGATCGCGATGGCGAATCATCACGTTTTCCGGCTTGATGTCGCGATGAACGATGCGCGCTTCGTGAGCGGCTTCGAGCGCGGTCAGTACCTGGATCGCGATGTCGATTGTTTCGTCGAGTTTGAGGCGGTGGTCGTGCAGGGAGTGGCGCAGTGTTTCACCGTCGATGAACTCCGTCGCCAGAAACGTCAGTCCGTCGACTTCGCCGAATTCGAAGATGGTGAGTATGTTGGGTTGATTGAGTGACGACGCGACTTTCGCTTCCTGACGGAAACGCTGCATGCGTCGCTTGTCCTCGGCAATGTCGGGCGACAGCACTTTCAAGGCGACGGTTCGCTCGAGGCGCGAGTCCTTCGCCAGATAAACCTCGCCCATGCCACCGGCGCCGAGTTGATCGAGAATCAGGTACGAACCGAGTTGCCGCCCTTTCTCGAGACGCGGCTTGAGTTCAACGTTTTCAACCAGCAAAACCGCGCCATCGTCCGCGGCCCGTCCACCGATGAAATTCTCGTCACCCGCACGCTGGTGAAACGCGAGCAACTTCTCGACTTCGGAACGTAGCGAGGAGTCAGTGCCACACTGATTGGCCACATACGCAGCCCGCGCTTCGCCGTCGAGCGAGATCGCTGATTTGAATATGCGGCTGATCTGTTGCCAACGTTCGGGACTCAATTGGCAGCACTTTCGCTGAGCTGTTGATAAAGCCAGGCTCGCGCCATGTTCCAGTCGCGAGTCACAGTGTTTTCAGAAACGTGCAAAACACCCGCGATCTCTTCGTTATTCAAGCCGCCGAAATAGCGCAGTTCAACCACCTGACTACGGCGCGGATCCATTTCGGCGAGTGTCTTCAGTGCTTCGTCCAGACGGAGCATTTCCGATCCGCGCGCGCTGGTAAGGTTTGCGACTTCGTCCAGTGATACCTGCTGCGCGCCACCGCCGCGCTTGGCATAAGCGTGACTGCGCGCGTGATCGATCAGAATCCGCCGCATGATCTGCGCCGAGATGGCGAAGAAGTGCGAGCGGTTGGCCCAATGAACGTTCTTTTGATCGACGAGACGAACGTAAGCCTCGTTGATTAGAGCAGTGGTTTGTAGAGTGTGACTTTTCCGTTCCCGGCTCATGTAACGGCGCGCGAGCCGGTGCAATTCGTCGTAGACCAGTGGATACAACTCGTCCAGAGCGGACTGGTTTCCATCGCTCCACTCGGCGAGAAGTTGAGTTATTTCATGCTGCTTCGGTGGTTGTTTCAATCCGTGGCTACATCATGCCTGGTACTGCGCGATCTCGCCCGGCTTACGCAACATCTTGTTCACTTCACCGATGTGGAGTTCTTCTTCAGCGATCATGCGCCGAGCATACTCTTCGAGCAAAACTGAGCGGTCGCGCACCAGTTCCAACAGTTGTTTGTAAAGAGCGAGTCCGTCCTTTTCGGCTTTCAGCGACTCGGTAAGAATATCGTTAATGCCGTGCTGGTGAGTCTCGAGCAGGGCGCCGATCTTCAGCGACGGGTGCTCGCCGAAATGCGTAACGAGTTCGCCTGCCTCGTTTGCGTGTGTGAGACAAGTAGTGGCCTCGTTGCGTAACCAGCTAACGATCGGAATACGATTGTGACCAAAAACCATCAGTGAATAGTGCGTGTAACGAACGACTCCCGCGAGTTCGGCTTCCATGATCTGATTGAGAAGCTTGACCGCCGACGCTTGATCAAAATTATCCGCCATAGTTCTCCTTAATCATCCTGTTTAAAACCCGTCTTTAGAACCTTAGTGACAGACAGCTCAACCCGCCGTCCATCTTTTGAAACTCCGACATATCCATCACGATCGTTTCGTAATCCAACTGCTGCAATCGTCGCTGCAAGTTCGGAAACCCCGCCGCAACCAGAATTCGATCGTTTACAGCCAAACAGTTTGCGGCGTACTCCTCTGCCTTGTCTACGTCAATCAACTCGTAGCCGTCCAGCCGGTTTAGGTTCTTTACTTCGTCGCTGACCAGCATGCGATTGCCGCCGAGATATGCCAGTCCGCTTTTTAAGTGCAGGATATTACTCAGGTTGCGTATATCAATCAAAGTCGAAGTGTAACCAAGCTCCTCCAGAAAAGCCGCGAGCTGGCTTGCGCCCGCTTCGTTCGTGCGGCGCGAAACGCCGATGAAGAAGTGGTCGCCTGCTTCGCACACGTCGCCGCCGTCGAGTGTTCCGGGTTCGCGAATCGCGTGCAGCCGCTCGAAATACTGCCCGAGAACGCGTTCGATTTGTTCGGTCTCACCGAGCCGGCTCGCCGTTCCCGGACGCGCGATCACCGCGCCACGCTTGGTCAGCACCGCCGTGTCTTCAACGAATGTCGAATCCGGATAACGTTCATCCGGTTCGAGGAACGTCAGACTCAAGCCGCAAGCTTCCAACGTGCGGCAATACGCTTCGTGTTGTTGCAGCGCCAGATCGTAAACCGGCGCTCCCAAATCAACGGTCGTCAGACCCGAAGCAAAATTAGCGCTCGGCGCCCGTACGATTGCTTTAGTGAACATCGTCAGCAATCGCGGTTCTAAGCAACCCGGCCCATCAGCTTCTTAATCGTCGGCGTAAAGAGTGCGAGTATGGCGGCGGAGACAAACAGACCAACCGCGATACCGCCGTAGAGTGTCGCGAGCCGCCCGGGATCGTTCGACAGGAAGAAGCCCGACAGATAACCGGCGAGCTTGTTGCCAAACGAAGCCGCGAGGAACCACACGCCCATCATGATACCGACCAGTTTGATCGGCGCGAGTTTCGTAACCGTGCTGAGTCCAACCGGACTTAAACACATCTCACCGCAAACCGCGAGAAAGTAAAGACCGACGAGCCACCAGAACGTGACTTTGCCACCGGCCGTCAACAGCGACGCGGGAACCATCAGGCTGAACGCCAAGCCAATGAACACGAGCCCGAGCGCAAACTTCCCGGGACTCGAAGGCTGCCGATCTTTCATTCGAATCCAAAGATACGAAAACACCGGCGCCAGTATGATCACGAATATGCCCGTCAACGACTGGAGAAACGGAACCGGGAAACTCATCCCGAAGATCTCGGCTCGCACCAGCCTGTCCGCAAACAGATTCAGACTCGCGCCCTTCTGTTCGTACGCTCCCCAAAACAGGATCGTGAAGAGGAAGAAGATGAAGATCGCCGCAATGCGTTTCCAGTCATCGCGTGTCAACGGCTCACGGACAACAGTCTCCGTTTTACTCTTCGCGACTTTCGGGACTTTGTTTCCGACGCTTTTAAGCTGGCGCTGATTCAAGAGGTAAATAACGAGGCCCAGCAACATGCCGACGCCCGCGGCGCCAAAGCCGTAGTGCCAGCTCGAATTGGGATCCTGGCCGATCGACGCGAGAAAGTTCTTGAACGTCTCGCCTTTAGCGAGATAGCCGACGACGAAACCGGCCAACACGGAACCGATGTTGATTCCCATGTAGAAGATCGAAAAACCGCTGTCGCGGCGCGGATCGTTTTGGCGATACAGCCCGCCGACCATCGTGCTGATGTTTGGTTTCAACAGTCCGGTGCCGACCGAGATCAGGATCAGACCGAGGTAGAACGTGGTCATCGAACGGAATACCATCGAGAAGTGACCGGCCGCGATGATTACGCCGCCGAGAAACACCGCCAACCTCGCGCCGGTCAGGTAGTCGGCGATGAGTCCGCCCGGCACGGCGGTGAGGTAAACGGACATCGTGTAAGTGCCGTAGATCGACGCCGCATCCTTCACGCTGAACCCGAGTCCGCCCTGCGCGGCGGCCGAGGTCATGTAAAGAATCAGGATGGAGCGCATGCCGTAATAACTGAAACGCTCCCAGAGCTCGGTAAAGAAGAGCACCGGAAGGCCGCGCGGATGGCCTGCAAAATCGGGCGTTTCGACGATGTTGGCTTCTTCGAGTTCGGTCAGGGGTGGTGTTGTTTGGGTCGCCATAAATGCGCGGCACTATATCCCGGCCCACCGGTAAACTTCAAACGTTAATTCCGCATCTATCCGTGCAAATCCGTGTCACCCAAACTTTCTACAACACTCGTACTCGTCATTTCCCTGGTGCTCCCGCTGACTCTGCACGCCCAATCGGGACGTAAACAGGCGACAAAGATTGAAACCGAAAAGAAAACGGATACCGTCAAAAAAACAGAGACTGCTGCTGGTGACACCGGCGTAAACGAGTCGCGGGTGAATCCCGAAGGCGAAACTATCGAAGGCGACGTGATTCGCACTGACACCGCGCTCGTCACGGTTCCCGTGACCGTGCTCGATCGCAACGGCCGCTACGTCCCGATGCTCCGCCGCGAACAATTCCGTATCTCGGAAAACGGCGTCGAACAAAAGATCGCCTATTTCGCCACCACTGACGCGCCGATCAGCGTCATCCTGGTCATCGACACCAGCGGTTCGACTCACTTTCGTCTCGACGACATTCAACACGCCGCGATCACCTTCGTTAGCAAACTGAAAGATAACGATAGCGTGATGGTGATGTCGTTTGACGACCGCATCGACGTGCGATGCAAAGCAACGACCGATCGTAAAGAGATCGAGCGGGCCATCAGACAAACGAGCACGGGTGGCGGCACGCGGCTCTACGATGCAGTCGACAACATTCTGAAAAAACAGCTCAACACGATTAGCGGCCGCAAAGCAGTCGTGCTCTTTACTGACGGCGTGGACACCACGAGTGGCCGCGGTACGTACGACAGCACGATTCGTCTCGCGGAAGAATCGGACGCGCCGATCTATTCGGTTGACTACGACACGTCAGGTTCGATGGGCGGCGGCATACTTGGGGGTGGCGGTCGGGGAACGATCAACATGCCGCTACCACGCACAGGAATCCCGGGAGTGAGCGGCGGTCCCGGTTCGTCGCCGGGTGATTACCGCCGCGCTGTTCGGTATTTGCACGAGTTGTCAGACGCGACCGGCGGACGTTTCTACAGCGGCGATTCGTTGTTTGGTATCGAACAGGCGTTCACGTGGATCGCCGAAGAGCTCGGACGGCAATACAGTTTGGGCTACTACCCGAACACACCGGGCAAGGATGGCGAGCGGCGTCAGATCAAAGTGAAGTCGACTGAACCAGATTTGGTGGTGAAGTCGCGCGGGAGTTACATCTACTCCGACTCACAAAAAGGCGCAAAAGATTCAAAGTGATTTTTGAGCGCTGAAGCGCCCGTGATCTCGTGGGGTTGTTGAGGCGCGACGATGATCTCGATCGAACGACGCCGGAATTTTTGACAAAACTCCTCAGCGACTTCGAGCTGTCCTTTGCGACGCGCCTTGCAAAAGCGGCACTGCTTCGCCGCGTCTTCTGAAACGACGCCGTTAAGCAACAACTTCCGCAACGGCACTTTCAGTTTGTCCAGCGACTTCGACAAATCGATCGTCTCTTCGAGACTCATTCGTTCCGGAATCGCCACCGCCACAAACTCGCACTGCTCCTGATCGGTAAGCAACGCGAGCACTCGCTTGATACTTTTCGACAACGCAACGAGTTCTTCCGCGACCTCGCTCGCACGCACGACGTTCTGATACTTCAAGATCAACTTCATAAACGTCCTGATCCACGAAAGCGCTACCTCCGGCAGTTCTAAAAACCGAATCAAATGTCCCGTCGGCGCGGTATCGAGAACAATCAAGTCATAACGATTTTCATCAAGCAGTTCGCTGATGGTTCCCAGCGCGGCGATCTCGTCAATACCGGGCGGCGTCAACTCGACTAACTCACGCATCGCCTCGCGATCGAACTGGATCTCCATTCCCGCACGTCCCGACAGCGACGTAAATAAGTCATCGGTCCAAACACGATAACGCTGCTTCAACTCCTCAAACCACTTCCCCGGATCGATCTCCATCCCATCGAGGTTTTTGATCCCCGCAACACCCTTCTTCAGTTCACCAATCTCTTCCGCAAAACTGTCCGACAATGAGTGCGCCGGATCAGTCGAAAACACCAACACTTTTTTCTTCCGATCCGCTTTCGCCATCGCCAACGCGTACGACGCCGCGGCGGTCGTCTTGCCAACACCGCCCTTCCCACCAAAGATCACGATCCTTTTTTTCAAATTCCTTTCCAAATTTGCCTACCGATCTTCTCCAACGAGACCATACCTCTGACTTCCTCTACTTGCAGCGGCACGTAATGAAGCTGTAAGTCGCCAAACAACTTCTCAATCTCTTTCAACCACGGCCGCTGACTCTTCACCCGCGCTTTGCAATACACGCACGCATCGTGTTCCTGCTCCACGCGATTAACAATCAGGTCCGTCACTGGCACAGACTGCTCGCGTAACAACTCCAAATACCGTTCGGTTTCACGAACGCTCATTGCCTCGGGAATCGTCACTAGCGTAAAACTCGTTTGCTGCGGATCGTAAAGCAGATTGCGAACGGACTGAATCCGCGCCGTCAGATCATGCAAAAACAGATCGACTTCATCAGCCACAACCTTGCGCCGCGCAAAGTGCTGGATCATGTAGCGGTGCTTCTCACCCATGCGATCGAGCGCGTGTACCATACGCGTGAACACTTCGGGCAACCGCAACAAGCGCGACGTGTGCCCCGACGGCGCCGTATCAACCACGATGTGCGAATACTTCCCCGCGCGGTCCAACTCGCTCAACTCAAACAACGACATCACTTCATCAAGTCCCGGCAACGACAGATTCAACAACTCGTTGATGTCCTCTTCGTCCAGCAACGTGCCGCGTTCCGCGATCTCCGCCAATACTTTTCCGTGCGCCTCGCGAAAACGTTCGAGCGCGAGAGCCGCATCCATCTCGTAAGCGATCAGCTTCGCGCCTTTGTGCTCGGCGACCTTGACGAGACGATTGCCAACCTTCACGCCGAGACTGTCCGACAGCGAGTGCGCCGGATCAGTCGAAAACAGCAGAATTGAATTGTCTGGTTTGAGTTTTTTGAGAAGAAAGAGAGCTGTTGCAGAGGCAGCGGTGGTCTTTCCGACCCCGCCTTTACCACCAAAGAAACGATATCGACTCACCGCTCGCGTTGTTCGCCAAAATCGCCTTCATCGCCGCCGACTTCAATCACAAAACTCGACGACTCGGCGGTGTGCCCGGTCACCTCGTGCAGCATATCGAGTTGGCGCGCCTTGATCACACGCAACCGCGCAAACAGTTCCGCTTCGCGGGCTTTGAAGTCTTCGTCGGAAATCTCTTCGAGCTCGTAACGCATCTGCAACTCGAGCAACTGGTCCTTGATCACGGAATCGTCATTCAGTTCCTGGTCGGCCATCTTTTGAATCTGGCCGAGAATGAACTTGAAACCGTTGACCGGCGCGAGCAGTAGATCGTCGATAAGAAACATTGCCTAGCTGGCCACCGCTTCGGTGGCGCCTTCCCCGCGTTCGAGTTTGAGTCTAATGTGGACGAAGTTGTACGGCGGCCATGGTCCCGTGTACTTGAACGAGAGTTTGCCTTCGTACTTCGCCGCGATCTCTTTCACTTTTTGATCGAACTCCGCTTCACGATCGCGCTCGATCAGAAACGCCGCGTTCATAATCATGCGATCGCCGATCGGTTTGTTCGCACGCGAGGCCACCGCTGTGTCGCGCAAGTGCGAATAAACCTCGCGAATGTAAGCGTCGGCCTGGTCGGTCAGCGCGGTTTCGATCAGCCGTCCCAACTGCATGCGCGCGAAATAAGTCGAACCCGTCGTGCGCGAAGTGATCTGTTCCTTGAGATGCCGGATCTCGTCGTCCTTGTCTTCGAGTTCCGCCGTGACCTTGTCGCGATCCCAATTCACTTTCAGGCCAAACTCGACCTTGCCTTCCATCTTCGACAGCACGTCGCGCAGCGCGTCGTAAGTTCCGCGAATGAGTTCGACAATGTCTTCTTCAGTACGAAACAGCGCGCCGAACGCCATCGGCAGCACGGTAAACTCGCGCATCACCGTTTCGTTCACCTGCTCGTGTGCAAACACGTTTTCGCGCGTTGGATCGTAAACAACGAGCGGCGTGTTCGAAACCACGGCAGCGAGTCCCTTGTGATGAATCGTGTAAACGTCATCGCCGCGAGCGCCGATGCCCATCGGACCGAATGAGCGAGCTTCGGCATGTTCGATAATGCAGTACACGTACTTGCCTTCGGGCGCTGCGTCGACAGTGGGAGCGTGTTCGTCTTTGCTCATAGGGAATTTAACGGGTAATTCGGGCCGCTGTTTCGCCGCGCTTCGGCCCGCGGGACTGAGATGAAATTGCAGAAGAGATGATAATCAGATCGCGTGTTCGCAGCAAGCATTGTTTGACCTGAATCAAAACATAACTTTACCCGGCGATGTAAAAACGTTTGAAAGCCATCCACAGAGTACACAGATTTCTGCGTAATCTGTGAATGGATTGACCGCGTGCGTTGGCATGAACGTTGCTCCCTTCGCAGAGGACTTTCCCGAATACACTTGAACAAGGAGACTTCGGTCATGCTGTGGACAATCCTGGTGATTTTGTTGGTTCTGTGGCTGGTTGGTTTGCTCTCGCACGTTGGTGGCAGCTTGATTCACTTGCTGCTCGTTGTCGCCGTAGTCGTGTTGATTATCAATCTCGTCAGCGGCCGTCGAGCTGTTTAGCCGCAAAGAAGCACAAAAGTCACGCCTTTGAGAGGTCGCTGTTGGCCGGGCCCTGATAGACTCGGCCATCAGCGCGATACTTCGATCCGTGGCACGGACAATCCCACGTTTTCTCCGTTGAGTTCCACGCAACGACGCAGCCGAGGTGTGGACAAACCGCTGAAAGCTTCTGCACTGTTCCGTCTTCATCGCGAAAGACGGCGACTTTAGACATGCCGTCGCGCATGATCGCGCCTTCGCCCGGCTTCAGTTCGTCTTCTGACTTGATGTCGCCCGGCGTCAGGTAATCAGTAAACTGACCCGCGACGTTGATGTTCTCGCCGGCGTACTCACCCATCGCGCGCAAAGTGATTCGCGAAGGACTGTACAAATCTTCCCAACGATTCTTTCGCCCCTGGAGCAGATCGGTCAGCAACATGCCGGCGATCGTGCCGTGCGTCATGCCCTGACCCGAATCGCCTGTAGCGATGAAAACGTTGTCCTCGTCGAGCGGATTGCGTCCGATGAACGCGATGCCGTCAACCGGTTCCATCACCTGACCCGACCACCGAAAATCGACTTCGCCGACTTGCGGAAAGCGTTCGCGCGTCCACTGCTCAAGTCGCCCAAACCGCTCGCGGCCGTCGTTCTCCTGTCCGGTTTTGTGATCTTCACCGCCGACAATCAGGATGTCGTTGCCGTTGGCGCTTTGCAGACGCACGTAGTGATAGGGATCCGGCGTGTCCCAGAACAACGCGCGCGTTACCGATCCTTGCGGCACTTCTATCCCGATCACGTAAGTCACGTACGGTGCTTGTTTCGTGTGAATCGCAACGCGATCGTTTACCGGCGTGTTCGTGGCGACAACGATCGCGTCACACCTTACAACCGGACCTAAATTCGTTTCAACACGCGCCTCAGCTCCCCCGGTGATTGTGGTTGCGTGAGTCTCGTTAAATATCCGCCCGCCGTTACGCGTGAACGCGCGTGTTAGTCCGGTTAAATAATCCAGCGGATGAAACTGCGCCTGACGCGGAAACCGCAACGCCGGACCAGTGTCAAACGACTCGATCGGCGCACGCTGCACCATTTCCACATCGACCAAGCCGGCGCGATGCGAAGCCTTGAGTTCATCGTCGAGCACATCTGTCGACTCGTTCGGCGGCGCGAACAAAAAGCCGTCGAGCCGTTCGAAACCGCACTCGATCTGCTCTTCGCGAACGATCTGTTCCACCTTATCGATCGCCGCCGTATGACTGTCAGCGATCAACCGCGCACCGTCCTCCCCGTGCAACTTTTCCATCTCGACGTAACGATCGTCGAACGCGTTCGTCAGGTGCGCGGTCGTGCGTCCCGTCATGCCGCCGCCGATCGGTCCATCATCGAGGACCACCACCGATCTGCCTTCTTTCGCGAGCAGATAAGCGGTGGTCATGCCGGCAATGCCGGCGCCGATGATGCACACGTCAGTGCGGATGTTTTCTTTCAGTCGCGACTGCGATGGCGTACTGGCCGTCGCCATCCAGACGGATGTCGTAGCTTGAGCGTCGTCCTTCATGGCGTGCCGCTACTTAGTTGGATTGCTGGACGGAGCTGAAATGTTGACGTCGACCTTCTTGTCTCCACCGAACCAGCGTCCGCCGAACACAAATAGCGCTGCCACCACGATGATCACGAAGATAACTAAAACTGCAACAACTCCAGTGCTTCCGCTACCATTGTCTGCCATGTTTCTTCTCCTTATTCTTATCGTTAGTTCTAAGTTCCTAAGTTCAAACTTTCGTTTCGAGTTCGCGTTTTGAGTTCAGCCTTTAGGCTGTCTTACGTAAGCAAGCTAAAGCTTGAACTCTAAACGCGATTTAAAACGCTACGTTTACCCCGCTGTAGTTTCTCCACCTAACAAAGTCAAAACCTCCCCGGTCACGTAACTCGAATCGATTTCCGACGCGAAATAAACAAACGCGGGTGCGATCTCTTCCGGTTGCGCCGGACGCTTGTAAGGCGTGTCACCGCCAAACTCCGCCACGTCTTTCGCCTTCTTGTCAGACGGATTGAGCGGCGTCCAGACCGGCCCAGGGGAGACGCAATTCACGCGAATGCCACGCTCGACGAGATTCTGCGCAAGCGATTTGGTAAACGCGTGAATCGCACCTTTCGTCGCTGAGTAGTCGAGTAATTCCTTGCTGCCTTCAAGCCCGGTGATCGATCCGGTGTTGACGATCGCGCTGCCTTCCGCGAGGTGCGGCAACGCGGCTTTGGTCATGAAAAAGTAGCCGTAAATGTTTGTCTTGAAAGTCTGGTCCCACTGCTGTTCGCTGAGTTCTTCGAGACTTTCCTGATGTTGTTGAAACGCTGCGTTGTTGACGAGTATGTCGAGTTTGCCGAACTGTTCGACTGTGTCTTCGACGAACTTGCGGCAAATCTTCGCGTCGCGAACGTCGCCCATCATCGGATACGCACGCCGGCCTTCGGCCTCGACAGCGCGTTTCGTTTCGTTTGCGTCCTGCTTCTCTTCTCTCAGGAACGTGAACGCGACGTCGGCGCCTTCACGCGCAAACAGCACGGCGACTGCGCGGCCAATGCCGGAATCAGCGCCGGTAATCAGCGCGACTTTGTCTTTCAGTTTGCTGGCGCCGATGTAGTGCGGTGCTTCATAGCGCGGTTTCGGATCGAGCTTGTGCTCCTGGCCGGGCTTGGCTTGATGTTGCGCCGGCAGCGGAGACTTCGGCTGTTCGAGTCGGCCCTCACGACCATTCCCACGCCCACTCGCCGCAGCGCGCTTACTAGCACTTTTCGTCGTGCGACCTTTCGCCGCTGAACTCTTCCGCGATGTCTTTCGCTTGCTAGTCGCCATCTTCCTCGTCCTGACTGCCGCTTAGTTCGAGTAACACTTGCTGTTGCAACTCCAGTGAACGCCGGCGCTGTTCGATTGCCTCGCGCAGTGTTTCGACACCTTGTTCCATCAACTCGAGACTGTCGCGCTCCTTCTCGATCGCTTCGAGCAGTAGTCCCATCGACACTGACGAACCACCGCGATCCTTTTCACTCATCGCCGCTTCAACTACTTCAGCCGACTCGGACCCGAGTGCTACTGCTTCTCCTACCGACTCACGTGATTGCGCCATGCGTTGCAGTTCCTCTTCGAAACGTTCCAATCGTCGCTCCAGCAAATCGCGATCCGGCGCGGCAAATGCGCCGAAAACATGCGCTAGTTGTGGCGCAGAAATCTTGGCATCGGGCTTGCGCACGCGGTTTGGAGTGCACGGATTTTGAGCAGAGGTGCTCCGGAATTAAACAAAGGAGGATACGGGCTGTACAGGAAACCTACACTTATTGGCGACGCTTCTCGTTGCTGATTTGTCGCAGTCGTTGAAAGTAGTCGTTGAGCATTCGCGCATGACAGATCAAACACATCCGGTCGGGAGTTTCGCTGGTGCTGGATCGGATCACAGCGCCACACCACGAACAGACAACAGCGTAAGCGGGTTTGGAGTTTTCCATTTGAGTATCGGGCTGATGATTTATGTTGCTACTCACGCTCAACGTTGTAGACAAATCTCGTTCCAGCTTTACCCACACGCCTGGCGCCAATGACTAATCTCGAACGACTTCAGCAAAACGGAATACGCCGTCTCGGAAGCATGAAGCGTGGCTTTCGCTATCGGCCCGTGAGTGGCCGTTTGCTGAAAGCAGATCTCGATCGGATTCAAGGTTTACGAATTCCGCCGGCGTGGACTGACGTCTTCATTAATCCCGCGGCAAAGGGACGGTTGCAGGCGATCGGTAAAGACGCTGCGGGACGTTGGCAATACCTCTATCACGCGGATCACACGAAGCTTCAGGAAGTGCGCAAGTTCAAACGACTGGCGATGTTTGCGAAAGCGCTGCCGAAGTTGCGCGCGACGATCTCGCGTCATTTGCGGCAGCCCGGATTGGGGCGTGAGCGTGTGCTTGCGGCGATCTTGCGCGTTTTATCGACCTGTTACATGCGGCCCGGGAGTCAGTCGTACGCGAGTGAGCATGGGAGCTATGGCATTGCGACGTTGCGCCGTAAGCACGTCACGGTGAAAGGCGATCTGATCGAGTTTGATTTTCCCGGCAAGTCGGGCGTGCGACAGCGCCGGCAGCTTCGCGATCGGCAAGTGGCGCGAGTCGTACGCGAAACGATCAAACTGCCGGGATATCAAGTGTTCAAGTTTGAAAACGCCGAGGGCAAGACGGTGAACGTGACGCGCCAGCAGATCAACGCGTACATCAAGGAGATCATGGGCGGGAATTTCAGTGCGAAAGACTTTCGCACGTGGGCTGGAACGCTGGTGTGCGCGTGTGCGCTTGCGCGTGAGGGCGTTGAAATGCCGGAGGAATCTACTTTGCGAACGCAGGCGCGGGTGCGGAAGCGAAGAATCGTGGCAGCGATTAAAGAGACGTCTGAGGTTTTAGGCAACACGCCGGCCGTGTGTCGCAGTTCATACGTCTGCCCGGAAGTGATTCAGGACTTTGAAAAGGGAAAAGTGATCGACAACTGTTCGAGCAATCTCCAGGACCTGGTCGCCTTTCGCGGCCACGGGCTGCACAACGCCGAGCGCGCGTTGCTGAAGTTCCTGTCGCATAATGGGCGGTGATTTTACTGGCGTTAATCTTGACAAGAGTAAGAGCGTGAAGTAGAAGAACCGCATAACGGCTTCGTTCCCGGACTGGTCCTAGCTGGTTCCCTACCCCAGGAGCTGTTGTCGAGGTTAGTTTTCTCGTTCCCTAAACCCGTAAGTGGTGTACCCATCAGGGAAACTAACCCGTAGAGCCGGATGTCGCTGGAGGAATGCGACAGTTTAACTCGCAACCGCTTAACCTCGGCCGCTCCCTTCCAGGCCGCCGAAGCCTAGAGGAGTAGGCAACTCCTGCGAGGAACTGTTGTATGTCTGCCCCAGAGCTTCAAACCAAACCTACTGGTCCCGTTTCGCGTGAATCATATCCACTAATCGACTACGTTTTCGACCGTGCGGTTCACATCGTTCGGCGCATCAAGGAACTGGTGTGGGAGCTCAAGGAGCTGGCGATCGCGCTGCTCATTCTCTACCTACTCATTCGCCACGCCGCACATTTGTTTTGAAAGTGGGTGGGATGTGCGTGGCACTCGTGTTGCCGAACTACCTGCGCAACCTGGGTTGTGTTTGAAAACGAAGCAACAGGAGAACGTGCATGGAAGGACCACTCAGAGGAATCTTGGCAGGCGCCGCCGCGTGGAAGTTTGGCGGCGGGTGTATCTCGACGATCTTGATCTTTATTATCGTGTTCTGGTTACTTGGTTACGTCAGGTGCTAAGCCACAAGAGGCACAAAAGCCTCTTTGTGGCTGGGCTGCTTACCAACTGACAACAAGTTCTTCCGCTTCCTGCCAAACAGGAAGATTCGGACGAATCGCACAGCGATGAAGCTGCTGCGGCGCCGCCAACAACGCGCCAGCCCCGATCACAACGGTCGTGATCGGATCTTCCGGCATCGTCGCACGCAGCTGCAATTCAGTCTGCAATCTGTCTTTAATCCCCTTCAACAACGAGCCACCGCCAGTGAGAATCATCCCGGAGTAGTAAATGTCCGCTACCGCTTCCGGTTGTGCGTCTTCAACCACTCGCCGCACACCCGTAACGATTTCACCCAACACCGGCTCTAATGCCTCACGCACTTCTTCCGCCGACACATGCACCGCGCACGCAGCTCCATCACTCAACTGCTTGCCCACAATCTTCACTGTTCGTTCGTCGACCGGGAGCGCTTCACCCAACACGCCCATCTCTTTCTTCAGCATCTCCGCGGTGTTCTCGCCAATCTGCAAACAGTAGCTGGACCGCACGTAATCGCGAATCGCATCGTCCATCGCATTGCCCGCCGCTTGCAAACTCATCGAATGAACCACACCGCCGGACGCAACGATCGCGATGTTTGTCGTGCCGCCTCCGATATCAACCACGAGGTGCGCACGTTCATCTTCAAAAGAAAGCCCAGCACCGAGTCCGGCAGCCAAACCTTCATCAACTAAATCGATCCGGCTACCTCCCGCATCGTGCGCTGCATCGCGCACCGAACGCTGCTCGACCGCCGTCGCCGAACCGGGAATACCAACAACGTAATGTCCGCGCCGGTAACCATCGGTGACGTGGCCGATGAACGAACGCAGCATCTTTCGCGTAACTTCAAAATTGAAGATCGTGCCCGAACGAATCGGCCGATGCACTTCAATGCCGCGCGGCTCGCGTCCAAGCAGTCGCAACGCCTTGTGACCGACGGACACAACCTCATCACTGTAACGGTCAACGGCGACCACGGATGGCTGGTTCAAAACCACACCGCGATCGGGCCGGTAAATGAGGGTGTTGACAGTGCCCAGATCGATCGCGAGCTGGTTTCTTAAAAACTTGTCGATGAACTTCACGGCGACGGTTCCTCCTCCAGACTGGCAGGGTTCCAAGGAAGCGAGTATCCAGCTTCCAGCGGCAACTCGTATGCCTGAACGAAAGATCGGTTACTTGGCGGGGGATCGTCTTTGAAGTAGGAAAGAACGATTGCGGAAGGTCTTCCAGAGCCGTATGACTAAGGTGCGTTTCGGCTCTGGATCGTACGAGTTCAAAGCGTTCAGGATGACTGACATGCTTCAGCTAGCCGCGCCAAACCTGATAACGGATCGTCACCGAGATCGATTCTCACCACACGTCGATCGTGTGCCTGAAGTGCGCGGAAATCGCCGAGTGCCTGCGCTTCTTTCAGCACACTGAACGTGTAGGTTTCGCCGGGAATCGGAAAGTCGTTCTTGTCTTTGGCGCCGATTTGAAAGAAGACGCCGCTGTTTGGTCCGCCTTTGTGAAGCTGTCCGGTTGAGTGCAGGAAGCGCGGACCGTAGCCGACGGTTGTGGCGCAATGGGTCTTGTCGCGCAGATACGTTCTGATCTGCTGCAACTGCTGATCGATCTCCGGTGTTGGTTCGATGTAATTGAGAAAGGCGATGTAGTCGCCTGATTTGATCGTAGTGAGTTGCGCTTGAACGGCATCGGTCAACGACATTTCAGGAGCTGAATCAGGCAGGCGTCCGTTTTTCGTAAACTCGGCAAGCAGTTCTTTGGTTGCATCTTTTGCTTCCTGCACGTTTGGCTGATCGAACGGGTTGATTCCGAGACGCCAACCCGCGCACGCAGTCGCAAACTCCCACGCAAAAAACTCAGCGCCGAGATCGTACAGGTCTGAAAGCTCGCGGCGAATGATCGGATGACCAGCTTCGGCCAACGCATCAAGCTTTTCGTTTATGTCCCTGGTCGCGCCTTTCAACGAGATCGAAACGAAAACGCGATCGTCGCCGTAGACAGAGGGATCGCTGAGCGGTTCGCCAACGATCGGAACGATTCCCTTGCCTTCTTTGCCAGTGCTCTCCGCGATGAGCTGTTCGATCCAGAGGCCGAGGGTTGCTAGTCGCGGATCGATCACGAATGTCAGTTTGTCACGTCCGACGTTTGCACACTCGCCGATCGCCGCACCGAGGCGCATAGCAGCCTCGAGATCTACTTTATTTTTCGCGCCGTCGAGCAGGGCTTCGATATCAACTCCCATCAACGCCGCCGGCAGCATACCGAAGTAAGAAAGCGCGGAGTAACGCCCGCCGATATCGGGTTGGTTCAGGAAAATTCGCCTGAATCCCTTCTCTTCGGCGGTTGCGACGAGTGGTGTCTCAGGGTCGGTGATCGCGACAAAGTTTTCGCCGGACTTCACGCGGTCGTACCAGTACTTGTAAAAAACATTCGGTTCCGTCGTGGTCCCCGACTTCGACGCGATTACAAACAAACACTTCGCAACCTCAATCCGTGCCTCAAACTCCGCAATCACGTCCGGGTCCGTCGAATCCAGCACGAGCAACTCCGGAAACTCCGGTTGCTGCCCAAACGTTTGCGCCAACACTTCCGGGCACAGCGACGAACCGCCCATGCCACACACCATCACGTGCTTAAACTTCTGCCGCACCTCTTCCGCAAACTCGCGCAATTCACCGACTACGGCCGTCATTTCTTCGGCGACGTTCAACCAGCCAAGCGAGTTCTGGATCATGCCGGCAACGGATTCGTCAGTGGTCCAAACGGAAGCGTCTTTGCCCCGCAGGCGCTTCATGACAAGACTAACGCGAGCCTGATAGATAGCCAGATTAATTCGGGTCTTAAGCGCATCGGGAAAGAATTCGGCAGAGTTCATCTCGGGTCCAAACCTCGGCTTTTAGTGTGTGTGCAGTTCAGTGTAACATCGCCATCATGAGCAGTACCAAAACGGCGCTCATCGTCGTCGATGTGCAAAACGATTTCTGTCCGGGCGGCACCCTTGCCGTCCCGCATGGCGACGAAGTCGTTGCTCCGCTAAACAAACTTATCGACGAGTTTCTCGAACGCGGAGATCCGGTTTACAAGAGTCGCGACTGGCATCCACCGACCACTAAGCACTTCACCGCTTACGGCGGCACATGGCCCGTACACTGCGTGCAGAATACCGAGGGCGCGGCGTTTCATCCGGCACTGCACAACGATCCCCGGATCGAAGTAATCTCCAAAGGACTCGGCAACACGGATGGTTATTCCGCCTTTGACGAGACTGACCTCGGTTCGCAACTGAAACAGGCAGGAGTTGAAGAAGTTGTTGTCGGCGGATTGGCCACGGACTACTGCGTCAAACACACAGTGCTCGACGCACTCAAGCAGGGATACAAGGTCAAGGCGGTCGAAGATGCAATGCGCCCGGTCGAGCTGCGGCCCGGCGATGGTGAACGAGCTATCGAAGAGATGCGCGCGGCAGGCGCGGAAATAATCTAGCGTGGGCACCCTAAACATCGATCGTTACCATGCGGCGATGGGCGACGCGTCGTTCAAAGACGTCACCAGCCTGCACGATCTACCACTCAGCGACGCCGACGCCACCTTCTACATCACCCAACGCAAACTTCCTTTCGCACCGTGTCTCGGTCACGAACGGCTCGTCCGTTTGCTCGTCGACAGTCAGATCGATCGACCGCGACTGCGTTTTCTCGAACAGGACCGCGGCGGTCTGAAGCTTTTCGCGAAAGCGATCGAAGACATTCAGTTTGTCGGCAAGATCAGAACGGTGCGGCCGGGGACGATCGTTTTTGCACAGGAACCGTTTGCCGACATCAGCGGCGCGTTTGGCGTGACACAGGCGCAGGAGATCAAATTTGAGCACGCATTCGATCTGCCGATGACCACGGCCAGCATGGCGATGCAATTTCGTATGGCCGCGGGCGACGATCGCTGGCTCTCAGATTTCTCTTTGCGTCGCAACGGCGACATCGAACGCGCAGTCGACATCGCGGTTTATGCTTTCATCGGCGGCTTCAACGACACGTCGAATCTCGAAGCCGCGTTTCGGCTCGACATTCCCGCGGTCGGCACCGAAGCGCACTACTGGCAACAGGCTTACATCGAGTACATGGACCAGCCGGAGATCGAACCGCGCACCGGCAAACCAAAACACTTCGAACAGGTCGCTTTCGAACGCTGGCTCGACGCGAATCCAAACGGCACGACTTTGCTGCTCGACACAATCGACGTTTACATGGGCGCGATTCACGCCGCGATGGCCGCGACGTCAACCGAAGCACGGCGGCGCGCGTTCAAGGGCTTTCGCGTTGATTCCGGCAATCTCGCGGAACTCGGCGAATGGTGTTTGAACTTCTTCGCGGCTAACGGACTGACCGGGTTGCGTCCCAATCTCACCGGCGATCTCGACGTGGAACGAATCAAACAGATCGTCGCAGAGTTTCCGGAAGTGGCGGGGTTTGGCATCGGCACGAAGCTGTCGAGTGAAGTGCGCGCGGTCGCTGGTGTGATCTTCAAGATGTGCCAGATCAAGGGTCATCCGACACTCAAAGCGTCGAACTCCGAAGAAAAGATCACGTTGCCGGGACGGCTTCAGTTATTTCGCGGCAGCGAGACTGAGGGAAATTACATCGGCGACGTCATCGGGCTCGACAGTGAAGACATCGAGATTCCCGGCGCCGCTAGAGTCGACCGCCTGCTCGGACCGTTCTGGGAAAACGGACAACACTCCGCGATTCCTTCGATCGAGAAACAGAAAGTTTTCGTCGAAGAACAGCGAAAGCGTTTTCGCGACATCAATAACTATCCGGTCCGCTTAAGCGATAAGCTGCGCCAACTGCGTGACGATCTCGTTGCGCGTTCGAAGGAAGACCATTCCGGTTGGGAGTCGATTCTGAAAGAACCCGAGGTTGACTATGAACGTGCGTGAGCTTGTGTCTCCTGAAGAGTGGCAGGTGCGCGTGGATCTGGCGGCTGCTTATCGTCTCGTGGCGGTTTATGGTTGGGACGATCTCGTCTTCACGCACATCTCGGCGCGCGTGCCCGGGCCGGAACATCACTTCCTGATCAATCCGTACGGGATGATGTTTGAAGAGATCACCGCTTCGAGTCTGGTGAAGGTGGATCTCGAAGGCCGGATCGTGATGGAGTCTGACTATCACATCAACCCGGCGGGGTTCACGATTCATAGCGCCGTTCACGCCGCGCGCGAAGACGCGTTGTGCGTGATGCACCTGCACACTGACTGCGGCATCGCTGTTTCGGCACAGGAGAATGGTCTACTTCCGATCTCGCAGCAGTCGACGTTTGTGCTCGCGTCGCTTGGTTATCACGATTACGAAGGCTTGGCTTTGAACGACGAAGAGAAGCCACGTCTCGTGTCAGACCTCGGCAACAATACTTTCTTGATTCTGCGCAACCACGGTTTGTTGACCGTAGGCTCAACTGTAGCGGACGCATTTCTCTCGATGTTCCTGCTCGAACGCGCCTGCCGCATCCAGATCCTCGCGCAGTCAGGCGGCAGCAAACTGATCCCGATCTCCGACGGAATCCTTGCCCAAATCCCCGCACAAGAAGCTGTCGTAGTTAAAGGTGGCCCAGGAAGATTGGTCTGGCCCGGATTGTTAAGGAAATTGGATCGAATAAACGCTAACTACCAAGACTAGAGCCACAGACTTTACACAGACGAACACGGACTGATGAAAGATCGGCGATCAATGTCTTTCATCAGTCCGTGTTCGTCTGTGTAAGTCTGTGGCTAATCTCCAGTGACGTCAGACGGCTCTGTCTCCGCAGCGGGTTGACGGCGCGGGCGCTTCAGGCGCTCGACGATGCTCTGCCAGGCAGCACTCGTGGTTTCCGCCAGGCGGCGCACACGCGCGGTTCCTTTCAGATCGTCGAGCAGTGAATAGAACACCGGAGTCGCGATCAGCGTCAGCAATAACGACAACGATTGACCGCCAATAACCACGATCGCGATCGAGCGCCGTTCTTCAGCACCCGGACCGGTTCCCAGCGCCAGCGGCAACATGCCCGCGACCAACGCAAGCGTCGTCATCAGAATCGGACGCAAGCGATCGCGATTGCCTTGCATGATCGCTTCGAAGCGTTCCATGCCCTTCGCGCGCAGGTTGTTCATGTGATCGATCTGTAGGATCGCGTTCTTCTTCACGACGCCAAACAAGACCAGAATACCCAACGCCGAATACAGATTCAGCGTGTCGCCTGTGCCCCACAACGACAGCAACGCAAACGGCACCGACAGCGGCAGACTCAAAAGAATCGTGACCGGGTGTACGACGCTTTCAAACTGCGACGCCAGAATCATGTACATGAAGATGATCGACAGAATGAACGCCCAGATGAACTCCGTAAACGTGCGTTCCAACTCACGCGCACGGCCCGACACGGTCGTCGTGTACGCAGTCGGCAGATTCATCTCGGCAACTGTCGCGCGCAACGCTTCGATACGATCGGCAAGCGCGTAACCGGGCGCCACCGAAGCACGCACTGAAACCTGCCGCTCGCGATCCAGACGATCGATTCGCGACGGACTCGTGTCGCGTGTGATCTTCACAACGTTGTCGAGGCGGATCAGCCCAGGACGCGTAGTCGTTCCTGCGACTGAAGTTCCTCTGGTTGAAGATGACGATGCTCCGCCGGGAACCGATCCAGGACGTGACGTCGGAACGTACAACCGGCTGATCGTGCCAACGTCAGTCCGATCCTTTTCGGTCAGACGCAACTGCACGTCGTAGTCTTCGTTGATCGACTCATCCCTGAAGCGCGACGCCTCTTCTTCACCACCAACCATCAAACGCAAACTCGTAGCTATATCAGCCGTACTGACGCCGAGATCCGCCGCGCGTTCACGATCGATCACCACGCGCAACTCGGGCTTGTTGAGTTTCAAAGTCGTGTCGGCGTCCACGATCCCGCCGATCTTTTCCGTGCGATCGACGAGTTCGTCAGCATAGCCGGCCAGTGCAGTGATTTCTGGTCCACGAATGACGAAGTCGATGTCCTGCCGCCCACCCGTGCCGAAATTAAACGACTGGCCATTACGCACAGCGATACGCATCGGCGCGTACTTTTGCAGCCGCCGGCGGACTTCCGACATCACGTCCTGTTGCGTGTAGTTTCCGCGAAACGCGTTAAAAGGATTTCCCTTTTTCGTTTCGCGCCAAAGCTTGCTTAGCGAGAGCGTGCGTTCTTCGTGCGGCGCAATGCGCACATACGCACCGCCCTGGTTCACACCGCCGAGAAAACCGCCGCCGGAAGACGACAAGACAAGTCTCACACCCGGCGTTTCGAGAATGTCTTTCTCCATCGAAGTGATAACTTCGTTCATCACCGCGAGGTTTGTGCCTTCAGGACCGTTGATGTTGACTTCAAACTCGGCTTCGTCGACGTTGGTCGGAATAAACTCCTGCTTCACCGCGCGATAAAGCGGAATACTCGAAGCGACAACGGCGAACGAAATCAACGCGACCGCGATCCGGTGGCGCATCGCAAACGTGAGCAAGTGTGAATAGCCCGCGTCGATGAAACGATAGAAACCCTTTCGCGAAGCCGGCTCGTCGTGTCCGCCCTTCGCGTCGCTCACGCGAATCAAGCGCGAGCTCATCATCGGCGTCAACGTGAACGAAACGAGCAAGCTGACGAGAATCGCAACCGCGGCAGTGATACCAAACTGATAAAGGAATCGTCCGGAGATCGACGACATGAACGACACCGGCAGGAAGATCACCACGAGCGAAAGGGTCGTGGCCAAAACAGCTAGACCGATATCCTTCGTCGCTTCGCGCGCCGCTTCTTTCGCTTCGATTCGCTTCTCTTCAATGAAGCGAAAGATGTTTTCCAGTACGACGATCGCGTCGTCGATCACCACGCCGACCATCAACACGAGCGCGAGCATCGTGACGCTGTTGAGCGTGAAGTCGAGCGCGCGCATCATGCCGAACGTGGAGATCACAGAACACGGAATCGCGACCGCGGCGATCAATGTCGAACGCCACGAGCGCATGAAGATCAGCACAACGAGACTCGCGAGAATACTGCCGAGGATCAAGTGCGTTTCAATTTCGTGAAGCGCGGCTTCGATGTAGCGCGACTGGTCGCGAATGACTTCGAGTTTGACGTCGTCAGGAAGCTGCCCGCTGACGCGTGGCAACGCCTGTTTCAGACCGTTGATGACTTCGACAGTGTTCGCGCCTGATTGCCGGCGAATGTCGAGCGTGACTGTCGGAACGCCGTTGAGACGCGATAACGAGCGCTGCTCTTTCGTGCCGTCTTCAACGCGGCCGATGTCGCGAAGTTTTACCGGCGCGCCGTTGACGTTGGCGATCACGAGATCGTCAAACTGGCGCGGGTCGGTAAACCGGCCCATCGTTCTGAGGATTAATTCTTCTTTGCCCGTCGTTACATTGCCGCCGGGGACGTCAGCATTTTGCCGTTCGAGTGCGTCTCGGACTGCGGATATGGGTATCTGGTACGCAGCCAGGCGTTCGGCGTCGATCCAAACATTGATGGCCCGATCGAGTCCGCCAACCACACGCACTTCACCAACGCCGCCTACGCGCTCGAGCTGAACACGAACTACCTTATCGGCGAGTTCGGTGAGTTCGCGCAGTGAACGATCCGCGGAAAGTGCGACTGTCAGAACCGGAGTGCTGTCGTTATCAAACTTCTGGACCACGGGCGGCGTCACGTCTTCAGGAAGCCGGCGGCCAAGCGAGTTGACGCGATCGCGAACGTCTTGAGCGGCGGATTCAAGATCGCGATCGAGTTTGAAAGTGGCGATGACGAAACCGCTACCCTGCCCTGAAACCGAACGCAGTTCGCTGATGCCGTCGACTGTGTTGATTACTTCTTCGAGTGGCTGGGTGACGAGGGATTCGACTTCTTCCGGTGCGGCGCCGGGCAAACCGACGCGAACCGAAACAGTCGGGACGTCAACGGAAGGAAAGCGATCTACACCGAGTTTGAAGAAGCCTGCTGTGCCAACTACCACCAGCGACAGCACGATCATGGACGCGAAGACAGGACGGCGAATGCATATTTCAGCTAGCTTTTGCACGGCTTTTTATTAGGACGTATAAGTCAAATAGGTCCTACAGGACCTATTGATCAATCGACAACTTCGACAGCTTGACCTGACTGTAGGTTGCCCGGATCGACTATTACTTTCTCGCCAACATTCACACCAGCAACAATTTCCGTGAATTCAGCGCCGCGCCGTCCGGTTGTAATCGGGCGTTCAAGGGCTTTTCCGTTCTGCACCAAAATGACTTTTTCGATACCCGCAAACGTCACGATCGCGTTGTTCGGCACCGTCACGGCCATCTTTGCGTCGTTAGTCACGATTTCGGCGTGCGCAAAAGAACCGGGGCGTAACGTCCCATTATTTCGCACGTCCGCCTCGACTACGAGCATTCTGTTTTGTTCGGCAATCACCGGGCTCAAGCGCATGATCTTGCCGACGTAAACATTTGTGTCGCCTTCGACGGTCACGCGAACATCCTGGCCTGTGCGCACGGTGCGTGATTCGCGCTCGGGAATCTCCGCGCGCAAACGCAATGGATCCATGCGGACGATGTTCACGACCGGCGCGCCCGCAGCCATGTACTCGCCGACGCTCGCCACTTTCTCCTGCACGATTCCATCCAACGGCGCAACGACCGCGGTGTCTTTTAATTGTTGTCGCGCGAGGTCGAGCTCCGACTTGCGTTGCGCAAGTATTCCCTGGCGATTGCGAACCTCTTCGTAAGCGTCCTGGTAACGTCCTTCGGCAACTTTGAAGGTCGCGTTTGCCGAGTCAAACTCCGCCTTTGCGATCACGCCCTGCTCGACCAATCGCGCTGCTCGATCGCGATTAAATTTCGCTTCGTCGTAAACCGCGCGCGCCTGGCGCACTGTGGAAGTTTGTTCGGGATCGATCCGGTCGTCGTTGCCTTGTGGAGTCAAACCTAAACGCGCGCGCGCTTGCTGGAGCGCGGCTTCGGCCTGTTGCACGCGCAGGTTGTAGTCCTGCGAATCGACCTGTGCGATCACTTGTCCGCGGCGGACGACCGATCCGAGGTCGACCGAGATCGTTCGCACGCGTCCGGGAACCTTCACGCTAACAGTGGTCTGATCGAAAGCGGCGAGCGTGCCATTGGCGGTGACAGTTTCGCCAAATGGCGTCTCCGCGACAGCGGTGGTTTTAACTTGTCGAGCGGTTCGTGTGTCGCCGGCGCGGCCTTGTCGTTGCGAAGCCTGATAGTCGCTTTTGCACGATACGAAAAAGAGTGCGGTGGATACAAATAGAAATAATTTCAGCCAGTTAGACATCCGGTGGAGTTTAACACGCAGTAGGGCCAACTAAATAATGCCGCCTTAGAACGCCAAGGCGTTCGCTAATTGCAGCCCGGGGTTGCTTCAACCCTGGGAAATAAACAAAGAAAGGAGACAAACGCTGAAAGCGTTGGCGAACTGCGCGGCGAGTTCTTGCCAACACCTTCAGTGTTGGTTCCTCCTCTTTTTGATTGACCCAGGGTTGAAGCAACCCTGGGCTGCAATTTGCGAACGCCTTCGGCGTTGTAACTAAAACCCGCGCCTGATCAGGTACGACATCTTGATGAAGAAGGTCCGCGAATTGCGCCGGAAGCCGGGGACGACGTCGCGCGTGAAGGGATGACGGGTGGCGTAGTTCAGGTCGTCGTTGTAGCCAGCGTAAAAAGCTGTTCCGGGACTCGGCGTCCAGCCAAGCAGCGCCTGCGCGCGCAAACGCGAATCGAGCGTGTTGTAGTCGAGAATCAAGCGCGCAAAAGTCGCCTTGGTGAACTGATACGTGCCGCGCGTGGTCAGGATGTTGATCGCGTAAGCCACACGATCCGTATCGTAACGCCGCAGCCGTTGCGAGTTGATGCCGAACGAAGCACGCAATTCATTCGTCGGCTGATAAGTGATGTTGCCGTTGAACTGCAACAAACTGCCGCGGCCCGGATCGAGCGGCGCCTTCTGTCCCAAAGCCAAAGCCGCGGGACTGACGCGCGGATACTTGTCACCGTTACCGAAATCAAAATCGAAGTGGCCCCAACGCTGAATCACCTGCGCGTTGAACTGAATCGTCTTGCTGAAGTTCGAACCACCGTAGAACGACAAGTGCTGCTTGTTCGAAGCGCGTTCGTTGCTCTCGCCGTAGAAGGTGCAGCCATTCACAATCCCAAACGGGTTGCACGGCTTCGCTTCGCGCGTCGGGCCAAACTCGTGATCGAACAAACGCTCGTAACCCGGCTCCCACCAAACACCGACCCAACTACTGCGCGGCAGTTGCAGTTCGACAAGGTTTTCACTCTCCCAAATGTACATCCGCCCTTGCCAGTCGTAGTCGACGTGATTGGCAGTGTGGATGTGATAAGAGATGATCTTCTTCTTCGGGTTCGGATCCGAGTTGTAACGCAGAAACGCGAGATTGAAGTTTGAATTCGTGCGCTGCACGAAACCAACGTCGGCGCGGTAATCCTGCGTGAAACCCTCGCCGTAGACTTCCCAACCCCAGTTGCGGCCCGAAACGTTGTAATCAGCCGAATAACCAAAACCGTTGCCGGTGCGATACCGAGTCTCGCCGTCGTTCGCATCGAAAAAGAAGTTGCGCGACGTGGTGCCGAGCGTCTGGAAACTGACGGTCGTTTGCTTGTCGAGACGAAAACGCCCGTCGAATCCGAGCACCTGATTGTGCTTCTCGATGAAGTTGTAACTCGTCGCCACCATGCCGAGCGAGTTCTCTTTGCCGACGTCGCGCTTGAGACGCAGCACGCCGATGTAAGCATTCTTGTCGAGAATCTTCGCGGCGTTGCAAACCTCGCGCGGATCGAGCGTGCGTTTCTCAAGACAACCGTTCAACGCGCCACGATCGTCGGCGCTGAGGTTTCCCGGTCCATTGTCACTCGCGACCATCAGGCCGAACGTGTTGCGTCCTTTCTTACCGGTGGTCTTCACCGCGATGTCGGGATCGACAATCGCGCGCGTATGAACCGCCGTGATCGGCGTTTGGAAGATCTCGATGCCTTCGAGAAAGAACGGACGTTTCTCCGGAAAGAAGATCGGAAAACGCTGATTGGCTGTGACTACGAGTTGATCGGCCTCAACTTGCGCAAAGTCAGGATTGATCGCGAGGTCCACCGTCACAGCAGAACTCGGAATGAACTTAGCCGTCAGTCCGAGATCGAGTCCGACGGGTTCGTTCACGATGCGTCCGGGATCTGTATTCAGCGGAAACGCGTTGAATCTGTGAACGAAGCGGCCGTTCTGCGAAACGGTCAGACTCGGAATCAACTCCAGCGTTCGTTCAACTGAAATTCCCTCGAGACCTGTCAGGTGTCCGGCCTGGCTGAGATTGCTGTCGATACTGCGCGAGAACGGCATCCACGAGTCGAGCTCATTTTCAAAGCGCTTGATGCGCCGGAAGAAGTGCGCGCCCCAAAGTTTTCCCTTGCCCGCTTCGAAGCGCAGCGACTTGAACGGAATCGCGATCTCAACGTTGAAGCCAGTCTCGTGAACGATGCCTTTCGACTCCATCAAAAGATCGACGCTGAAATCTTCGCCGCGGCCTTCGGTAAGAATGCCGTCACCCTGAATTCCGAGCGGATTGAAAAACGCTTCGAAAGCTTTGCGTTTGTCGTTGAAGGTGTCGAGAAAGAAACCTACGTAGTCGTCCTGAAAGATGTTGTCGCGCTTGGCGACAGTTGCGCGCACTTTGTCCGGTTCGTCAGTCGCTTTGAAAGCAATGTAGAGAAACTTCGGATCGAAACCGAGGAGAACTTCAGTCGGTTTCGAAGGCGGCGTGTTGTCACCCGGCTGAATCTGGTAGAAGTCTTTCAACACGACGGCCTTCTGCCAGACTTCGTCGTCGAGCTTTCCATCGATCACCGGCGCTTTATCAAAACGCGGGACCGTTATCGGGCTCGACTTTTCCGCCGGCAGCACAAAACTGCCCTTGGCGTTAGCAGCCGGAGCATTGCTCGCTAATTTTTCCGGAGTCGGAGAAGCAGCAGGCTTGGTGTCAGCGGAAGCGGTTGCAGTGGGAGTGGGCGTAGCCGCGGGCGGCGGGTTAGTCGTTTGCGCGTTTACGCAAACGGTAAACGCACAGCAAGCGACCAGAAAGCTCCCCAAAGAACGGATGCAGGATTTCATTG
>DATELP010000223.1:0-5371 GCA_035276425.1 Pyrinomonadaceae bacterium | reverse complement strand
CTTCCGGCGGTGGTGACGATAATGTGATCGACGCCGAGTACGTTGACGTAGACGAGAACAAGTAAGGTACAGGTCGAATGTTCGGTTGGCGGTGAAGGCGGAGAAGTTGTACCCTCCGCCTTTTCGTCAAAATAACTAGATGGCAGCTAAACAGGATTACTACGAAATACTCGGCGTCAAACGCGACGCGAAGCCTGAAGAGATCAAGAAGGCTTACCGGCGTTTGGCCCGCAAGTATCATCCGGACGTGAACCCCGGCGACAAAGCCGCCGAGGAACGTTTCAAGCTCATGTCCGAAGCGCACGACGTGCTTTCCGATCCGAAGAAGCGATCGGTCTACGATCGCTTCGGGCAGTATTCGGAGAACCTTGCCGACGCAGCGGCGCGTGGTGCTGGTCCATCGGGCGGCGGACGCACGAGTCCGGGGTTTGATTTCACAGGTTTTGATTGGGGCGGTGCTTCGACCAGCGGCGGCGGAGGCGGTAGCAGTTTCAAAGACATCTTTGCCGATCTGTTCGGCGGCGGTGCGGCGAAGGAGAAAGAGCCGCCGCGGCCACAGCCGCAACGCGGCGCGGATATTGAAATGCCGTTGAGCCTCTCGTTTGAAGAGGCAATCAAAGGACTGACGACAAACCTCACCGTCAATCGTTCCGAGCAGTGTTCGCGTTGTAACGGTGCGGGCGACACTGGTGGACCAGTGGTTGTTTGTTCGACGTGTAAAGGCTCGGGCCAGGTGCAGCGCGCTGGTGGGCGTTTGAGGTTTGCGCAGGAGTGTCCGGACTGCGGCGGCACGGGCCGCAGGCGTTCGCCTTGTTCGCTTTGTCATGGCAAAGGCGTGACGCCGAAGACTGAAACGGTGAAGGTTCGCATTCCCGCGGGTGTCGAAACCGGATCGCGCGTTCGCATTCCCGGCAAGGGACACGGCGGACGTTTGGGTGCGCCGGCGGGTGACCTGCACATCATCACAAACGTCGGCGAGCACAAATACTTCACGCGCAAGGGCGACAATATTTATGTGACCGTGCCGATTACTGTTCCGGAAGCAGCATTGGGCGCGAAGATCGAAGTGCCGACTGTCGAGGGCAAGTCGCAGTTGCGCATTCCGCCGGGCACGCAATCGGGGCAGAAGTTTCGTTTGCGCGATCGTGGTGCGCCGTCGTTGCGCAATCCGGGGGCGAAGGGCCACCAGTTTGTGGAAGTGCAGGTGACGTTACCGAAAGTGATTTCGGAGGAAACGAAAGAGTTGTTGCGGGAGTATTCGAAGTTAAACTCGACGAATCCACGAGTCGAGATGGGGCTCGAGTAAACGCGTATGAGTCGCAAACCAAAGACCTACACGATCAGCGCGGTGGCGGACCAGTACGGCATTCATCCGCAGACGCTGCGGCTTTACGAGCGTGAAGGATTGCTGAAGCCGTCGCGGTCTGAAGGCAACACGCGGTTGTATACGGATCCGGATCTCGAACGACTCGAACTGATTCTTTCCCTGACGCGCGACCTCGGCGTGAATCTCGCGGGCGTGGAGATCATTCTCAACATGCGCGAGAAGATGGACGCGATGCAGGCGGAGTTTGAGCGGTTCTTCAAATACCTGCAAACGCACGCTGACGAGCTGACGAACTTCGAAACAGTGCCGGAAGGATCAGAATCGCTGGTGCCGATGACGCGCGTGGGCGCGCTGCGGCGTCGATCATCGCATAGTTGATCCACTGGAAGACGAAGTGTTAATCTCCTGCCGCTTTACCTCACATCTCAGCAGGAGTTTAAAAGATGACCTCACGCATCACGTTTCTATTTCTCTTTCTATCGGTTTTCAATCTCCACTCAGTTCGTTCACAAGATCTCGACACCGTCACGATCACCGGTCGTGTTACCGATCAGAACCGTGCGGTGATCCCCGGCGCTGAAGTCGCAGCGGTGCTTGCTAAAACACGCCTGACGCGTCGGACCACGACCAACGCTGAAGGGCGTTATCGACTGATTCAACTCGAACCAGGCGCCTACGTGATCCATATTTCGTCTCCGGGTTTCGCAACGCAGACGATCGAAAACGTCTCGACTGTTTCCAGTCAGAGTTTGGAGTTTGACGTCACGTTGATTCCGTCAACGGTGGTTGCTGAGCCTGTCGTGATCGCAAGCGCTGAAATGCCGGTCGTCGACACAAAACGAACCGTAACCGGCGCAACACTCAGCTTGAATGAAACGAAATCGCTACCGCTCGTCTCGCGTTCACCATTCGATCTGATCTTCACGTTACCGGGCGTGACGGAAGAACCACTCTCAATACGTGACCTCGCCGAAGATCGCAACAGCAGTCCTGCGAACACACCCGAAGAAGCTGGCGTGTTTTCACTCGCAGGCGCGCCCGCTTACTCAAACAACCTGACGATCGACGGACTAGACAACAACGACGATCGCGCCGCACGCGAACGTTTCCAACCTTCGCTCGAAGCAATCGCTGAAGTTCAAGTGATCACAAACCAGTTCTCGGCGGAATACGGCCGCGCGTCAGGCGGACGCGTAAATCTGCGTACTCGCAGCGGTTCGCGACAGTTCCACGGTGCTGGGTTCTATTACTTTCGCGACGAATCACTTAACGCAAACACCTGGCGCAACAACTCCCTCGGTTTGCCGAGATCGCCGCTGCAAGACCACGTCGCGGGATTTACCTTCGGTGGACCACTAATGCCGTTGCGCGGTACGGTCTTCTTCTTGTCTTATGAATTAAGCAAGACGCTCGACAGCGCTCTGATCGACACACTGATCCCGCTTGAACAATCTGCTTTTTATCCTTTACCTCGCCCGACTCACCCCGCGCTACGCCGCTTGGAAGATGTAGACGAGCCGGCTTTGCCTGCGGAAGTCGCGCCGTTTATCTCTTCCGTCAACACGCCGGTCAAGAACACGAGCATCACCGCGCGGGTGGACCATCAATTCAGCGACACACACAACGCTTCGATTGTTTATCAAGCCGGACGCCTCGTGAACCTGCGGCAGTTTGGCGGCGGCAATCGTTTGGCCGACGCGTTACAAGCGCGCAACCGCAACTCCGATGCGATCTCTTATTCCGACAACCTCGTGCTCTCGTCACAGGTCGTCAATCAACTTCGCTTTCAGTACTCACAACTTGCGCCCTCATTCAAAACCGCCGCTGGTAACAAACCGGTCGTGCTGATCACGCTGAATGATCCGTCAGTTTCCGGAACTCTCGTCGCCGGCTCATCGACGTCCGGCGGGACGGATCGCCAGGAAACGCGAGCGCAACTACAGCACATCCTCTCTCTGGTCCGCGGAAATCATTCTTTCAAATTCGGGGCAGACGTTCACCACGTTCGCTCGACCTTCATCGACTTATCCGATCTCACCGGTACGTTTAGTTTTGCAAGCGCGGGTGATTTTCTTGCCGGTGTTCCTAGCCGATATCGTCAAAACTTTCAGAGTTCCTCGACACAATCCAACACTTACGCCGGCTTCTTCGTGCAAGACGAATGGCAGATTCATCCGCGCGTGCTCCTGAGCTACGGCTTGCGTTACGAGCGCGAAACAATTCTTCACGACCCAAACAATTTCGGCCCACGCATATCCGCCGCCTATTCGCCTTTTGAATCTGCGAAGCTCGTCCTCCGGTTTGGCGGAGGACTCTTTTATAACCGGCCACTGCTGCGCACCATCGACGATTTCACGCTCGGCCAGCAACAACTCTTTTTCGACACCAACGCGTTGCGCGATCCGATCACGGGCAAACTGATGACCGCCGAACAGCGACGTGCTTTCATCGCCGCGAACATTCGCTTTCCGGAGATCTTCCGCGCTGATTCGGACTTGGTCCGGCAGTTTGGTGTCTTGAATAGTGACTTTTTACGACGGCTGGATCCGGCGTTGCGGATTCCGGAGAGCTATCAGATCAACGCTGGCATTGAACGCGATCTTGGTCGTGGCTATTCCGTTGAAGCAAACTTCGCTTTCACGCGTGGGATTCATCTCTGGCGTGAGTTCAACGCGAACGCGCCCGTGCTGCCTTCCGGCTACCGCAACTTTACCGAGTTTCTCGCTTCGCGCGACTTCGCGAACTTCACCAATCCGCTCACGACGACGCGCCCGCTTCACAACGCTTCGAATGCCGGCGAGTTGGTAAGGTTCAGCCACAGCGTTTTCAATCCCGAAAATCCGAATGCTGTCGGGCGCGTGATGGAATTTGGTGTGCCGGTTTCGGTGATGAATCTGACGAGCACGTCAACCACGATGCTCAATGCGGCGTTAGCGGCGTTGAATCACCTGCGACCCGATCCGAGTCGCGGCGAGATCGAACAACTGATCTCTGCTGGAAACAGTTTCTACCGCGGGCTTACGATCGAGTTGCGCAAGCGTTTCGACGCGGGCGACGGATCTCGCGGCTTTGGCAGTTTCATGTTCCGCGCCGGTTACACGCTATCGAGTCTTGTTGACGATGGCGTCGTTAACACGTCCGACGCGCTTGTGCCCGGAGACTTTCGCGCCGAACGCGCGCGTAGCCTTCTTGATCGAAGGCATCGCTTTGTGCTTTCCGGTAGTTTTAACCTGCCGCGTTACTTTGGTGGTCTAACGCTCTCGCCCATCTGGCGCGTTGCATCTGAAGCGCCCTTCAACATCTCGCTTAGCGGGAGCGATCGCAACCTCGACGACGTCGGAAACGATCGTCCGAATTACTCAGGCGACCTCCGGCTACTTCGCTGGCGTAAACCCGGCTCCCTCCTTGACCCCTCAATAATCCAATCCTTCACCCTCCCACCGCTCGGCCAATCCGGAAACCTCCCACGCAACGCCGGCCGCGGACCCGGACTCTTTGTGTTCGATCTCAACGTGACCCGTGAATTCCAGATCAAACGCGCACGCGTCCGCTCCTCGATCGAATTCGACAACGTGCTGAACAAAACAGTCTTCAGCTTCGGCTCCGAATTCATCAACTTCAGCCCTACATCCGCTGAATCCCTCTTCATGGCGACACGCACCGGACGCCCTCGCCAACTGCGAATCGGATTAAAGGCGGAGTTTTAGCCACAGATGAACACAGACGGACACGGACTGAAGCATAAGGAAGTGACAGGGGAGATCTTGGGAGTTTTCTACCAAGTCTATGATGAGTTGGGGCACGGTTTTTTGGAGTCGGTTTATCAGAAGTGCTTGGAAATCTCGCTGCGCGATGCTGGTCTGAGTGTCGCCTCACCGATCGCGATCCCGGTTTGGTTTCGCGGGCGTCAAGTGGGTAACTTTGAGGGTGATATGCTTATCGATAACACCGTGTTACTCGAGTTGAAGGCGGTGCGGGCTTTAGACGGTTCGCATCAAGCCCAACTCCTTAACTATTTGCGAGCAACTGAGATCGAGATCGGAC
>DATELP010000222.1:0-33909 GCA_035276425.1 Pyrinomonadaceae bacterium | reverse complement strand
GAGCCGTGTGCTTAAGTGGGGACGCGCAAACGTCCCCTCCAAATATCACACCTGATTTAGAACGTGCAGCCGTAAGATTGCATCGACTTGCGTGCGTTTTCCATGTGAGTCTTGCACGCCGACGCTAACCCGGCCCGGGTTGTCGGGTCGGCAGCGAGTTTCTTCCATTCGGTGCGCCAGCTTATCATCGTCGCCTGGAAACCCGGCCTCACAGCGGCGGGCACCTTGTTGGTAACGCAGCTTTCGTAGGCATTCAGGAACGTGTCGCACTCGGGCACGCCGATTTGATCGGCGGCCGCGACCGTTGACGCGGGAGTTGCAGCAGCCGTTTCGGTGCCGGAACTATTCGTCGAACCACCATTCTTATTCGTCGGACCACCACAAGCCAGGATCAAAAGACCAATTACGAGACAGAGTATCAGGAGGAGAGATCTCGACATTTTTATTCTCCTTGATCCAAAATGGCAAAGCTTGGGGATAATACACCAAAACCCCCTCTCCCTTACGTTTGCAGTTAAAAGGAGATTAGCAATGAAGCCCGGAACAATCCTCGCCTTGTTACTGTTGTTTTCTGTTTCCCTGCCAGTGGCCGGCCAGTCGCAGACCAAACCCGCTGACGATAAAGACGACGTGGTCAGGATCACGACAAACCTGGTCCAGATCGACGCTGTCGTTACTAAAGACGGTAAACCCGTTCCCAATTTGAAGGCTGAAGATTTCGAGATCTACGAAGACGGTAAGAAACAGGCGATCACCAACTTCGCTTACATTTCCAACGTTTCCACGGCTCCGAATTCAACCGCGGCGGCGCCGACTGACAAAAGCCCCGCGGAGGTTCCAACCGGACCTGTCCAGCGCGATGTTGCGCGGCGCACGGTCGCCATCGTGGTCGACGATCTCGGCCTGTCCGCGGAGAGCATGTACCAGGTCCGCCGCCAGGTACGAAAGTTCATCGCTGAAGAATTAGAGCCTAACGATCTCGTGGCTATCATTCGCACGGGTGGTGAAATGGGTGCGTTACAACAGTTCACCAACGACAGACGCCTGCTGAATCGCGCGATTGATATGCTGCGTTGGAATGCGTGCAGCCGCGGAGGAACAACCGTCTTGCCGCGTATCGAGGATCTGACGAGCGGGTCCGGTTGTGGCGGCATGACTGTCTTGTCAACTTTGAAAGCGTTGCGATTTATCCTCAACTCCATGGGCCAGCTTCCGGGCCGCAAGTCGATGATCCTCATGTCTGATGACATACCGATTCGCGCCAAGGAGCCCGGTCCCGAGGGAGCAGAGTCGGTGCTTGTCGGCGCTGACGTCAGGAACTATGGCGACTGGTTGCAGTCGCTAACCGAAACGGCCATCCGCTCTTCGGTAGTGATCTATTCAGTCGATACGCAAGGTCTGCAAGATACTGGACCCAGGGCCTCCGATTCGATCACCAACCGTACTATTGTGGCCAATGGTGGCGGCGTTGGCGGTGTTCCGGAACGTTCAGCAATGCTCGGCAGTTTGAGTGCTTCACGCTCGCGAATGTTGATCGACCGGAGTGAGGGCAGTCTGCGAATCGCACAGCGAACCGGTGGTTTTCAGGTTCGTAACTCAAACGGCTTTCAACTCGACCGCATCTTCGAAGATCAGAGCGGTTACTACCTGATCGGCTACCGGCCCACCGAAGAAACTTTCAACCGGAAATTCCATAACGTAAAAGCGAAAGTTAAGCGATCGGGAATGACGCTGCGTACGCGCTATGGTTTTTTTGGCGTGACTGAAGAAGAGGCAAACGGCGGGCGTCCGACCATCAAGGACCAAACAACGCTGGCGTTGCTCTCTCCGTTCGGAACACAGGACATCGAGGTTTACCAGAATTCTTTCTTTGCGAATCCCAAAGCGGACGGTTCGGTAATTCGTTCGTTTGTTTATCTCAATCCGGCGAATCTCACCTTTGTGCCGGCCAACGGCCGGCGCGAAACACCGCTCGAGATTCACGGCGTTATCTTCGGCGATAACGGATCGGTGATCGAGAAAGTCAAACACGATATCGTGCTGAGTCTGGGCGATGCTGAATACGAACAGGCGATACGCGACGGACTTCCTGACGCTGTACGTCTGCGGTTCGACATGACCGTGAAGAAGCCGGGCTCGTATCAGGTGCGTATCGCAGTGCGCGATCGGACGTCGTCGAAGATCGGTTCGGCCGGACAGTTTGTGGCAGTTCCCAATCTGAACGACAAGCGAGTGTCGTTGTCAGGTATTGTCTTGCGTAGTGCGGATGAAGTAATGGCTTCGGCGCTTTTGATGGCGAATCCGCCCGCCCGGCGTTTTCAAGTCAACACGGATCTCCGCTTTGCGTTCACTCTGTACAACGCCCCCATCAATCCGGCAACTCAGTTACCAAACGTGACGATTCAAACCAAACTCTTTCGCGAGGGGTCGAGTATCGGTCCACCGGTCGAGATACCGATTGACGTAAAGAACCAGGCAGACCCGTCACGTTTGTTCGTTAACGGCACGATTCGTTTGGATCCAGGTCTCGCGCCGGGCGACTACTATCTTCAAATCGTCGTCACCGACAAACCAGCAAAAGACAAGCAGCCCCCGATCACACAATGGATAAACTTCGAAGTTGTGAAGTGATTACCTTTGAGAACCAACGGGAGATGAAAATGAGGAAATCGATCAGTCTGTTAATGTTGCTCTTCTTTTGTTCAGCCACTGCCTGCGCGCAGCACATGAACGGAAATCATCACACGGCGACGCCTGCCGAAAACACGGAGTCGCAGGATTGGGCCAAGCAGCGGCTGGCAAAATCTTCACGTCATCAGGAGTGGGTGAAAGTAAAGAATGGCAATCGTGAAGTGAGTAGTTTTGTGGTCTATCCGGAAGTGAAAACCAAGGCGACCGCGGTGGTCGTGATTCACGAGATCTTCGGCATGAGCGACTGGGTCCAGAGTCTTACCGATCAACTTGCCGAAGCGGGTTACATCGCCATCGCGCCCGATCTGCTTTCGGGCATGGGACCAAACGGCGGCGGCACGAGTTCACTCGATGCCAACGGCGTCGGACAGAAGATTCGCGATCTACCTCCAGATCAAATCACTGCTGACTTGAATGCGGTTGCTGATTACGTGGCCAAACTTCCGGCTTCAAACGGCAAGGTTGTCGTTGCGGGGTATTGCTGGGGAGGCGGTCAGGCGTTTCGGTATGCAACCAACAATCCGAATCTCAAAGCAGCGTATGTGTTCTATGGTCCACCGCCGACGACGGGTGCTGACAACGCGATCGACAAAGAAGCGCTGGCCCGAATCAAAGCGCCGGTTTACGGTTTTTATGCCGGCAACGATGCACGTATCAACGCTACTTTGCCAGCGACTACGCAAGCAATGACCGAACTCAAGAAAACTTTCGAACCCGTGACATACGAAGGCGCGGGACACGGTTTCATGCGCGCAGGCGACGCACCGGAACCAACTGACCAAAAACAACTCGACGCGTGGAAAGGCAATAAAAAAGCACGCGACGAAGCGTGGGTTCGCTGGAAGAAACTACTTGCCGCGATCTAAATAAAAATTCACGACTTGCTGCGCGGCCGCGATCACTTTTTCCCGCAGTGATCGCGGCTCGAGCACTTCCAATTTCGATCCAAACCCCAGCGCATACTCAACAGCCATCTCTTCCACATCAAATCGCACTGACACTACCAGCCATCCATTTAAATCCGTGTCTACTATCTCGCCCACACGCGCAAACCTACCCGCAAAGCGCAACCGCGGAAACACGTCCGGCGTAACTCTAAACGTCGCCACATACTTCGGCAGATTCGCTTTAAACGTCGTCGTCGACTGTTCCCAAAACGCCGCCAGATCGAACCCCGCCGGTATCGCACACGATTGGTCCACCACCTCCGCTTTCGCGATCCGCGAGATGCGGTAACTGCGAACGTCTTCGCCGACGCCGGCCACGAGATACCACGCACTTCCCTTCGCCACTAATCCCAACGGATTGACCTCGCGTTCGACTTCGTCACAATCCGGACCACGTTGATAAGTGAAACGAAGCTTTCGTTCGGACCAGATCGCCTCCTGCAACATGGGCAACAACGGCACCGCTTCTTCCTGTCGCGACCAACCGCCGGTGTCGATATGAATGCGTCGCCGCGCCTGTTCCGCGCCCTGGCGATACATGGCGGGTAGTGCGGCGAGAAGTTTCAGTAGTGCGCCTTCGGAGGCTTTCTTGAGATGGAGATCGGCGAGCAGTTTCGGCGGCTGAGTTACAAAGAGCGATTGAATTTCGGCTTCATTCAGGCCGGTGAGGTTCGTGCGGTACTCGCCGAGCAACGACCACCCGCCAGTACTGCCGCGCTCCGCGACAACGGGAATGCCCGAGAAGCTGAGCGCTTCCATGTCGCGATGGATCGTGCGTTCGGAGACTTCCAACCGCTCGGCCAAAGTGCGCGAACTCAGTTGGCCGTGTGTCTGAAGCAACAGAACGATGGATAACAACCGGTCAGCTCGCATCGCGACCGATTCTATCGCAGAAACATGACACACGTTGTCATATATCGGCGGGTAAAGTGCCTCCGTTTGAGTTCAAGCTTTAGCTTGCTTCTTGAAAGGCAGCCTAAAGGCTGAACTCAAAACACAAGACCGATGAGCGAGGTGACACACAGATGCGAAACGTAATCTTCGGCGGCGCAAACACGCTCGACAACTACATCGCCGGGAAAGGCGACTCGATTGACTGGATCCGGCACACCGAGGAAGTCAACGACATTATGCGCGACTACTGGAAGCGGATCGACACGGTCATCATGGGTCGCAGGACGTGGGAGATCGCGATGAAAGGCGGTTCCGGCAGCGGCTCGAAGGGAATCAAAAGCTACGTCTGCTCGCGCACGCTCAAGAAAATTCCCGGCAAGAAAGTCGAGCTCGCGTCCGACGCTGTGAGCCTGGTGAAGCGGCTCAAGTCGGAAGACGGAAAAGACATCACTGTGATGGGCGGCAGCGAGATCGGCAAGTCGTTATTCGAAGCCGGATTGATCGACGAGTTTGGCGTCAGCGTTCATCCGGTCTTGCTCGGCTCGGGCATACCGCTGTTTGCCGAGATGGAACGGCGGATCGATCTCGAGTTGGTCGAGTGCAAGCAGTTGAAGAATGGGTGCGTGTTTTTGAATTATCGTGTTCTTCACTGAACGCGTGGGAGATTTGTGCTTGGTGCTTTGTACTTTGTACTTTGTACTTAGAGCTTGGATCTTGGTGCTTTGTACTTGGTGCTTTGTACTTCGTTTGACCAAGTACCAAGCACAAAGATCAAAGCTCCAAGGATCCAAGCTCTACTTCGCCAACACTTCGCGGAAGAACTCGACCGCACGCGGATCGCCTGACTCACCCAACGAACGAATCGCCTGCTTGCGCACCATCTGATTCGGGTGCGAACGCGCGATCTTGATCAGCAGCGGCACTGACTCTTCGGAACGTCGTTCGCTGATCGCGCGCACCGCTTGCACCTGAACTTCCGCATTCGCATCGTTGCTCTGCGCGGTCGCACTCAGAAAATCGAAACTGCGTTTACTGACGCGCTCGCCCAACATCCGAATCGCGTGTTTCTTCATGTCGGCCGGTTCGTTGCCGCGCGCGATCTCAAACAATTTGTCTTCAACGCGCGTGCTCTTGATCTCCGAAAGCGATTGCAGCGCGGCGCGACGCACTTCCGGCACTTGTTCCGTGTCGAACAGTTTCAACAAATCGTCAACCGCTGCTTCGCCACGTTCACTCAACACCCGCACAGCCTGCTTGCGCAACTCGCTGTTCGTGTCGGTGCGTGCGATTTCGAGTAAACGAGCCTGCGCTTTCGGATTCTTCGTTTCTGCGAGTGAACGCAACGCTGATTTCTTCACCTCGATGTTCGCGTCGTTTGCGTAGATCTTCATCAACTCGTCCGCGGCATCGTCGCGTTGGAAGTGACCGATTTGGCGCGCTGCGGTGCGACGCGATTCCCAATCCGCGTCGTTCTTCGCCACGCCGAGCAGAAACGCGAACGCCGGCTGCTCTTCGTCGCTGTGGCCCGCTGCCGAAATGACGCTGTGACGAATCTCCGGGTCTTTCACGTCCTGGTACAGACTCTGGATCGTCGCCATCGTGCCGCGATCGTGACTCTCGCCGATCGCGTGCGCCGCCGAACGCCGCAGTTTGCTGTCTTCAGCGTCATTGCGCACGAGCGAAGCGAGAAACTGCTGCTCGCCGCCGGTCTGGCCCAACCAATAAACCGCCGAAGAACGAATGCGCTGGTTCGGCGAGTTGCTCACGAAGTTCTTCAACATACCGCTGACGCGCGAGTCGTCGTGCAACGCAATACCGAGCACGGCGCGTTCGCTCAACGTGTCGAGCGGCGACGCGGCGGCGATGGCGCGCAGGTAGTTGAGGCTCTCCTCGTTGTTGGCGCGGCCGAGCCAGAAAACGGGATAACCGCTGTACTCGCGTTTGCGCTCGAGGTTGTAGATCTCCATGCGCGTGATCTGGTTGGCGGACGGATCGCGCAACAGAAAGATCGCGAGGCTGCGTGTTTCAACGGTCATGCCGCTGGCGTCAGTGCCGACGAACACGGTCGTGTCGCCGATGGTGCTCATGTTGCCGCGAAACTCGCGAATCGCGGGATCGATCGCGACGCCCGGGCGAACGTCGAACGTGTAGGCCGACCAGTAGGGCGTTGAGCGCTTTTGGCCCTGGGCGTGGGCGTTGTCGAGCTTGGTCATCAGGTCAGCGCCTTCGACCGTAGTAAAGCTCTGCACGGTCGTGGCGGTGGATTGAACCTTAGGTTCATCACCACCGCAGGCCAGAACCGCGAGCATCAGTGAAAGAATTAGCGAGAGAGTCATGGGGTTTCTCCAATAGGTCCTATAGGACCAATAGGACCTATTCTGATAGGACCTATTACTTCAACAGCTCTTCCAAAAACTTCAGCGCTTCGGGATCTTTGCTTTCGCCGAGAAACCGCACCGCCACTTTGCGCATTTCCACAGATTGATCGTTGCGCGCAATCGTCATCAGCTTGCGCACCGCGACCTTCTGTTTGGAATCGCCGAAGGAGCGCATCAGCGCCATCTTCACCTGTTGATTTTGCTCCGCGTCGTACATTGCGACGAGTTGGCTCACTGTCTGTTCGTCGTCTTTGTCGCTCAACTGACGGATCGCAAAGCCGCGTAGCTCGATCGATTCGCCCGTCTTGGCAATTTCCAACAGCTTGGCCTGCGCGCGCGGATCCTGGCTGTCGGCAAACGTCCGTAGCAATCCCTGCTTGATCTGAGCGTTTGTTTCGCTGTTGTAGAGCTGTAGCAACTGGTCCAGACCCATACGTCCGTGATCGCCCAGGGTCCGGATGGCCATGATGCGCAGTTCCGGCGTCTCGCCCTGCCGCGCGACGTCCAGAAGCTTCGCTTGCGCAGCCGCGTCGTTTTCGCGGTCGGCGAGGGCACGCAGCACCTGATAACGAATCTCTTTTGTTTTGTCGGCGTCGTAGATCTTGATCAACTCACCGGTAACCTGCTCGTTGCGTTGATCGCCGAGGTATCTGATGGCGGTCAAACGGAGCTTGAGATCCGCGGTCGGAGTACGCGCGATATCGAGCAGGATCGGAAACGCACGTGCGCCGCCGTGCCGTCCCATCATCGACAGAGCCGCGGCTTGAAATCCCGCGCACTGCGTCGCCGTGTTCGCTTTCAGTGAATCGGTGACGATTTGCACTGCGCGATCCTCGTCAGCCTGAAACAGACTCTGCAACGCGAGGATCTTGATCTCGCAGTTGTCGCGCGCGAGTGCCTGTTCGACGTCGGCTTTGCGTCCCAACGTGACCAGCAAAGCCTGCGCTTCCTGGCGCCAACTCGAATTCGGATATCGCTCGATGAGACGCACGAGCGGAGTCGCGGCGTCTTCAGCCCGGCCTTGTTTATGAAGCGCGTAGCCGTACCAGTAGAGCGCGGCGTCGAGGTCTTTGTCTTTGGGATAGCCTTTGATGAACTCGTTGAATTTTTCCGCCGCGCGTTGCCAGTTTTGCGCTTCGATCAGGTCGCGGCCTTCGCGAAAGATCTGCATCGACGCGGTGTTGCCTTTCGTCGCTTGCATGAATTTCTCGAGCTTCGCGAGGTCCTGGCCGTAAGCAACGCTCGTAAGAATCACGAGCGCGAAGACGATTTTGATGTAGGGGCGAATGATAAGTAGCGATTTCATAACGTCGTTTTGTCCTTCGATGGAATTACTGCTTTCTTTAAGGTTCACCGCACAGGCACAGAGAACCGAGAGCGAGCGCAGGCGATCGAGCGGTGATCAAAAACGCACATGGCCTCTCCATTCCCTGTGCCTCTGAGGTAAACCATGCTTGGAGCTTCTCAACTCCGTTTTGAGTTCAAGCTTTAGCTTGTCTTTCGAAGACAGCCTAAAGGCTGAACTCAAAACACATTCAACTAATCGAGTGCACGAGCGAGTGCAGTGGAGTTGACCTGCAACAGCGCCACGATGTTTTTGCGACTGACACGTTCGCGTATCACGCGGACTTTGTCATTGTCCGGTTTGTCCGGAAGGTTTGCGATGTCTAACAGAATCGGTTCGAGACTATCGAGCAACGACGCGACCTGAACGTCGCCGGAAGCGTCGGCTTCGCGCCGGAGCAGCATGTTTTGATAGACGAGTTGCTTAGCGCGCTTGCGTTCGTAGCGCACTTCGTCAGCAGCGCCCGGTTCGTCGAGTTGCACGTTTCTAAACGCACGCAGCAACGTTTCAGCTTTTTCGAAGTGCAGCGCCGTCATGGTTTGCGCGTCAGCGGGACGAGTGCGTTCCGGCGCGATCGGTTGAACGTCTTTAGGAATTACAGCGAACTGTTCGCCGGGCTTAGGCTCGCGCACCGGAGCCGGACGGCGCGGTTTTGGTGTTGGCTGTTGCTGTGGACTTTCCGGTTTTTGTTGCGGTTCGGTTGTTGGCGAAGGTTTCGCGTCAGGTGACGAAGCAGGAACAGGATTTATTTGAGTCGCAACTTCCGGCGGCTTCTGATTAAAATTCAATCCAATAATCAGCGCCACGATCGCAATCGACGCAAGCGCCACTGCGGCATAACCCCAATTCCAACCCCATGTGACTTTCGCACCGGACGCTCCTCGCTTAGCCAGTATCTTCGCTAGCGCACGATTCTGAACTTCACCCGGTAACGACACTTCAAAACTGCTGATCTGACTCCGCAAACTAAGAAAATCCGCACGCGCTTCTTCGCATTGCGAACACGTCACCAAATGACGCTCAACTTCACGCGCCTCAGCCGCCGGCAGTTCGCCATCAATCAACGAAGAAATCTTTTCAGTAAATCCGCAGTTCATATCCGTGTTCCCAGTTAACTCACGCTCGCGCTCGCGACTTTCACCTTCTTACTCCACCGTTCGCGTAACGCCGCCCGCGCGCGAAATATGTCAACCTTCACCTTGCTCTCCGAAACGTTCAGCACTTCCCCGATCTCGCGATAACTCAACTGTTCCTGTTCTCTCAACAACAACGCCGTGCGCTGATCTTCCGGCAACGTCTGCAACATCTCGAGCACCAGCGTCTTGCGTTCCCGCGTCTCATATTCCTGTTCGGGATTGCGTGCCGCGGGTCTCATTGCCTCCACCACTCGATCAAACAACCGGTAGCGCGTGTGGTTCTTGCGAAACTCGTTGATCGCCATGTTTCGCGCCACGCGATAGAGCCAGAAGCGCGCTTCACCCGGCGGCAAGGTGCCCCATGCCGTGCGATGAAGTTGCAGGAAGCTCTCCTGTGCCAAGTCCTGCGCCAGTGGCGCGCGGCCTCCCAATAAACACTCCAGAAAGCGGCATAGGCTAGGGTAAAAATCCTGAAACAGCATGGTGAACTCGTCATCTTGGCTCGCCATAAGCTGCGCTACGTCTCCTAAAACACGCGGGTTCGGGAAAAGTTACAGAAAATTTTTGGACGGTGAGATTTGGAGGGTACTAGATGTTATTGAGGATCCTCAACGCGGTCGTGGAAAAAATCGCTTCCTTCTCGTCCTCTCGAATCTCAAGCCCTTCGATAGACGACACCGCCCGGTCAATCGATCCGAGCAGGTGCGGGTAGTCGCTGCCCATCACCATGTGATCCGCGCCAACCATGTTTCGCACCATCATCAGCGTGTGTGGGCTGAACGAAACCGTGTCGTAGTACAACCGCTTCAAGTAGAAACTCGGCAGTTGATCGATCTTCGCGCGGCACTCCGGAAAGTCGCGGTAGCCATTGTCCATACGTTCCATCAGGTAAGGCACGGCGCCGCCGAGGTGACCGATGATCCATTTGATATCGGGAAACTCGGCAAACATGCCGTCGTAGCACATGCGCGCCACCGCGAGACTCGTATCAAACGGAAAACCGATGATTGGACCAAGCACGTATTCGCGAAACGCGTCCGAGTTCGCGGGAATCATCGGGTGCAGAAAGATGCACAACTTCATCCGGTTTGCTTCCGCGAAGAACGGGCGATACTCGGGTGACGTGAGCGGTTTGCCACCGATGTTGCTGAGCAGAATAACGCCGTTGAGTTTTAGTTCGTCGATCGCGCGATGGAGCTCGGCGAGTGCGGCGTCGGGCGCGTCCATCGGAATGCTTGCGAAGCCTTTGAAACGTTTGGAATGCGTCGCGATGAGTTCGGCGTAGGAGTCGTTGATCATGCGCGCGACTTGCGGCTGGTGTTGGGCGTCGGTGAAGAAGACGTTTGGTGTTGAGAGTGAAACGACCTCGACGTCGATGCGCGCGCGGTCCATGTCTTCGAGACGTTTTGCAACGTCGGTCATTGCCGGCGTGACGCCGAAGAAGCGGGCGCCGCGATAGGTGATGATCGTTTGTCCACTCGGGCTCTTGTCGAAGGAAAACTCCGAGGGCAGATCACGAATCGTTTGAAAGTACGCTTCGGTGTAGAAATGTGTGTGAAGATCGAATTTAAGCATTTGTCTGCGCGTCTCGTTAAAGAACCAGTTCGTATTCCTGCTCGGTGCGTGTTGTGCCCCAGATCTCGTGCGTCTCTTCGCGAGTGATTTTGAATCCGGCTTGTCTGTAAAGATGCGCCGCGGCTTTCAACTCGCTGATCGTCCAGAGGGCTATTTTCTTAAAACCACGCTCGCGACAGAATGCGATCGCGCTGTCGATGAGTTGATGACCGAGGCCACGTCCGCGCGCGTCCGGGTGAACCAGAAACCACCTGAGCTGCGCGTTCTCGTCTGACAGTCCGTTGATGACAACACAGCCAACGATCTTCCCGTCGAGTTCGGCAATCGCGAAGTAATCTTTGCGCGAGTCGTAAGTCTTGGCAAACTCGCCCATCCTGATCGCGACGTCGCCTTCGAACGTGCGATCGAGAGCATACTCCTGCGCGTAAAGCGCGCCGTGTAAGTAGATGATGTAGCCGATGTCGCCCGGCTCGAGCGCGGTGCGAATTCTTGTTTGCGCGGTCATGTCATTTCTCGCGAAGGTACTGGCTCAGACTCTCCGCCTGAGCAAACTCACCTCTAAAGGTATAAATGTCGTCGAGCTTCCAGGCGCCGTTTTCATAAAGAAAAACGAACGAGCTGGTGCGCTCGTCGCCCGGGTAGTTGGTCTTTGGTCCCCACTTGTAAAGCACGTCGATCACCGCGCGCTGGCCGTAACGCCGCGAAGCAACAATCGACCACGTCGTCGGGTAATCCCACGAACCTACAAACGTCGCGTTACTCGGGAAGTCGGGATCGTCTGCCGGGCTCGTGAACGTCGCAACTTTTTGCGCCAGCGACTTGCGGAGTTCCTGCGATAGCCAACGCTTCTGCGCTGTTTCATCACGCACGATGTTCGCGTCAGCTTTTTGCAGGTAACTAAAGAATTCGCGGAAAGTTGTTAGGCATTCTCGCGGCGCAACCACTGAAACCGGTTTGGTTTTTAGTTCTCGAATGGTGGTTGGGGAAGTTTGCCGCTGTTGCGTGAGAGCAGTTTGCGCGGTGCTCGATATGACAGCGCCGGTGATCAGTGCGAGCAGAAGAATTTTCATAGGGGGTTTGCCTTCGAACGGCAATCTAATCGTAACATTCCTGACGCGAGCACGGATGTTATAGTGACAATCAGTTAGTTAATTCGTCTTTTTGTGACGGTCACACAGCAGCGGCGGCGGCACCCCGGCGGCTCCGATCCCACCTACATCGTAATTAACGGGTCACAGGAAAAGAAGAAAGAAGGGCAGCAGCAGTGACTTCTCAAGCAGTTGCGAGCAGAGACGAACGCGGCCAGCCTACGCTCGTTAATGGCCACCGGACAAACGTCAACAAGGACAATTGGCTTGGTTTTGTGGGTGACGTGGTGAACTTCACCGGCGAAGTCTGTTTCAAGTCGATGCTGCGAATCGACGGGCACTTTTCCGGGAATGTGATTTCACCCGACGGCACACTCATCGTCAGCACCGGCGCTGAAGTGACAAAAGCTGTGATTAAGGTGGCCGTAGCAAAAATCAACGGCACCGTCGAAGGCGACATCCTCGCGAGCAAACAACTCGTCCTCGGCCGCACCGCAAACGTCCGCGGGCAAGTCGCCGCACCCGCGTTGGTGGTCGAAGAGGGCGCGCAGTTCAACGGCCTCTGCCGCCGGATCTAAATCTTGTCGCGTTAACTAAACAATCACTCAAAACTAAACACTCAACTCAAAGAGTCGTCTCATTCACACGGGGACCGTCTCATTCACTCTGAATCGTCTCATTCTCACCGGGCTTTAGCCCGGTGCTACATATCAGACCATAAGCGGAAACCGTTTCAACGGTTTTCGCTGCTTCGATATGAAACCGTTAAAACGGTTCCTCAATAAGTTAGGTGGTTTTCCACCGGGCTGAAGCCCGGTGTGAATAAGAAGAACTTGAGACAACCCTGACTAGGTCGTCTCGGACAGAGGTACAGAATCAACTTCCATAGTCTCTCTCGTTCGCTTCGATCGGTGCGTCTATCTCCGCGTGGTGAGAGCGCACAAAGCTCCAGGCATTGGCCAAATCTTGTACCGTGAGGGTCGAATAATCGCGCAGCAGATCGGCCTCACTTGTGCCGAGTCGACGTGCCTGTTCGAGCAGCCAGACAGGTATGCGGGTGCGAGTGATACATGGTACGCCGCCCATAACATCAGCCTTACTTTCGATGCCGGGGAAATCATCACCAAGATCGCGCACAATACTCATGGGTATTTTTCGACCAACTTTCTAACGAGGCCGTGGAACGGAACCAGGCGCTTAGCTTCAATACCCAACAGATGGTAAGTAACAACCGCGCGGTTCGTGATATTCGCCCATCGACATTAACGTCATCGGTTTGATTACCCTCATTCCATTCTTCAATAACCAACGGAAGAGCGTGGCTTGGCGGGTTGGGAGTATGACTGAGACTTGTTCGCATTGATTGCCGGCGCCGAGCAGGAGGGCTTGCATGTCGCTATCGGTTTCTGCGACGGCGTGATTCACGGCCCAAAACTGCGGCGCGGAAATGTAAGCGGTGATGCGGCCGTCGCGCAGAGCGACGAACGGGTTCGGCATCGGTGGAGCGTGCTTGAGTTCGTTGATGCGATCGAAGCCGTGTACCGAACGGCACAACTCAGCGCAACGATCGTAGTCGCCCTCTTCGATTGGTCTCACTTCAAAATCGGCCGGCACTTCGCCTTTCAAAGCACCTTCGATCAGCACGACCGGTTCTCTGACGTCGAAACCAAGCGACGCGTAGAGCGAGAGCGAAGCGGCATTGAACGAGTCCTGTAGCAACCGAATCCCGGGAGCGTTTCGACCACGTTCGATCACAGCTTCCATCAACAGCCGTCCGGCGCCTTTTGCCTGCGCGTTCGGATCGATCGTGATTGGTCCAACCGCACGAATCGCGTCCGACTCCGCCAGATGATTTGACCCAATCACCTTTCCATCGTTCTCCGCGACGACACTGAACACATCAGGACGCTCAGCAAGCATCTGCATGAGCCCAACCGCCGCCTCAAGAGTGGGAAAGTCATGCCGAAAGTTGTGCTTGTCCGCAATCCCGTTGAACGCGTCGTAGCAAATCCTGCCACAGATTTCGACGTCATCCGGCGTCATTGGTCGAAGTTGAATTGTCATAAGCTCATTTCCACCTGCGGCCATGCTTGATCACGATGTCCACGTTCTGCAAGAGGTCGATGTGTCTTAAAACATCGCCGCGGACGGCGATGATGTCCGCGTACTTTCCTTCGCTAACCGTACCGACTTGATCGGAAACGCGCATCGCTACTGACGGCCAATAGGTTGCAGCGCGGATGGCAACCAGCGGATCGATGCCGAAGGTGTTGACCCAAGCGTCTAGTTCGCGCCAGGTTGTTTGGCTGTGGAAGTTCATCGGGATGCCGCTGTCGGTGCCGATCAGCAGCACGACGCCGGATTCAGAGAGTTGCTGGATCTTGCGCGCGAGTGTGGGACGGCGCATGGGCGTGATCTGGTAGTAAGAAAGCCGATCGGGAGTTTTTAACGACGCCTTGATGTCGTCGACGATCGATTGCGGCAGGCCCACTTGCCACGAGGGATCGTCAAGCTGTTCCGGATTGTCGCGAACGTACTCGTAATTCAAAAGCCCCTGCACGGTCGGCGTCCAGAACAATGGACCAAGACTCATCTTCGCGGTGCGCTCACGAATCATCGCGATCAGTTCCGCCGGGTACTCGGGCGCCGTCGCCAGTCCAGTGTGTTCGAAACAGTCAACCCCGACCAGCAACCCGCGGCGAATCTCTTCCGGACGATGCGAGTGCGCGACGACGGGCAACTTTCGTTTATGCGCTTCGTCGACGACTGCTTGCACTTCTTCCATCGTCATCAAGTCCTGATCGATCAACTTGATAACGTCCACACCCGCTTCCGCTAACGTGCGCACTTTTGCGCGCGCGTCTTCAGCACCTTTCACGCCCCAACGCACGTAGTCTGTTCCCGGATACGGCTCGTGCTGAATAAACGGACCTGACACGTACAACGTTGGACCAGCAATCTCACCTTTGCGAATGCGCTCGCGCACCGCGATACTCGCCTGCAACGGCCCGCCGAGGTCGCGCGCGCTCGTAACGCCCGCCATCAGCAACTGTTTCGCCGACGCCGGCATAATCACCGACACCATCTGCGGCGGATAAGTCTTGTCCCAATGCGCGTAGTCGCTGTGACCGTTGATCATCAGGTGTACGTGCATGTCCCACAGTCCGGGCAACACGGTCATGCCTTCGGTGGAGATGACTTCGGCGCCGCGCGGAATCGCGAGCGTGCCCACCTGGCCCACCGCTTTGATTCGATCGCCTTCGACGATCACAACGCTGTTGCGAATAGGTTTACTGCCGTAACCGTCGATCAGCGTGCCGCCGACAAGTGCTTTGACGTTGCTTTGAGTTTGAGCGTGAAGATTGGTGAATAACGCGGCTAACAACAGACAGAGCCACAGTTTTCTCATGCGAAGTCTCCCGATCCATTATTAGACTTCTTCGTATCGCGTTTCTCTGCGAACAACAGTTCGGTGGTGCGGTCGGTTACGGTGGAAACGGGTTCGAACCGCGCCTCGGGAAGTTCTTTTGTCGAACCGCCGGATGCGATTTCGTTTGGTTGACGCTTACTCGCCTGCTCGCCTAGCTCCTTGGCGCGGGCAAAGAGGATCACGGATAACAAACCGCAACCCAGCATGATTACAAATCCAACGAGCGCGAGTTTTGTTAACAGACTTCCCTGCTCTAATAACTTCTGTCCGAGGGGGTAAAGTAGATAACTGAGTATTCCCACGCCGAACACGCTCAGCGCACCAACGCCAAACTTCTCCAGTCGCTCTTTTCGCGCGAGCAGACTCTGGTCCATACGCGCCGGGAGTTGCTCGCCGAGTGACTGCGCGATCTTTTCCAAACCGAGACCGCAGGCACGACAGAACTTCTGATCCGTCGAGGTCTGGTTTCCGCAGTTTGGGCAATACATTATTTGATCCAGCGTTTGGTGTTTGCGACCTGATCGATCTTGTCTTCGAGAGCCGTGAGTTGATCTAGAACATCCGAGCCGCGGCAGCCGTGGTAATGCACGATCGTTTTCTTTTTGTCTTTCCAGTTGAGCGACGTGACCGCAGTCGGATTGTCGGTCCAGCCCTGCGGGCAGTTCTTCGATTCGAGAGTGTAATTGTCAGCGAGATTCAGATAATCAATTCGCTCAAACTCAGCGATCAACTTTTCCAACTCGGCTTTCGTAATTTGTCCCTCCGCTTTACCCTTGCGCTTTACGAACTCTTTGCCTTCGTACTCGACCTTGCCGTCGTCATAAATCGTCAACTTGTAAGCAGGACAACTTCCAAAACACACCGTGCGTTGTAGCGTGATGACTGGAACAGCCGTGAACGACAAAGAGAGCGCGAGCAAGAGCTTGATCATAGCTACCTCGAAAAGCGTCGAACGATTAAAGCGATCGGCAAGCCGATGCAGAACATGATGATTACGAGACCGATGAGACGGCCCGTGAGCGTGGGCGTGCCGCGTTGAGGAAACTTCGACAACGGTAACACGACGAAGTTCATGAACGCGTAGACCACGATACCGTAGACCAGGCCCCACACGATTGGTTGTGCGATGAGAAATCGCAGTTTGCGGCTAGCGAGATAAAAGACGATGGTCCAGATCGTCGCGATGAAGAAGTGCAGTGCAAGACCGAGAACCGCGGTCTTGGCGCCGCCGGTGTACGCAGCCGCGCCGAGTAATCCACTCGCGACCGATTGCAGCACGCGCTCCGGTGGCACACTCGAACGCAGCCACGAAACTATGCAGGCGCCACTGATATCGAGCGTGCCCGCAATCAAGCCGCCCCAGAAAATCGTTTTGAAAGAATTGTTCATGTTATGGAGTTGAGTCGTTAGTTAACGTGATCTCAACCAACGCCTCTCCGGCTTCGAGAAGTTCAAGCGCTTTCGGGAATACGGCGGTAAGTATTTCTTTCAGCCGCGCATTCGAAGTATTCCCACACGTTACCCAGATAACTTGAGGCGGTGATCCTAATCGATCGAGGAGCAGAAGGAAGTCGCTGTCCTTCGTCATTACAACTGCATTGCTTGACCACCGGCATTAAAAATTTCTGCGTCTTTAGCGTCCCACAACTGCAAATCGCGCACAGCAATCGCTCCGACAGAAAAGGTGCTACTGAGCCAGGTAGCAATGGCGGGGGAGAGTTGCGCGTCGATCCAGATGATCATGCGGCGAGCACCGGATGATCGAGCCGGCGCGCTGCGTATTGAAGTGCCGCTTGCAGGTCCTCGGCACTCAGGTCTGGCATCTCTTCGAGGATTTATTCCGCGCTTAGTCCGGCGGCAAACAAATCAAGCACGTCGGCCACGCGGATACGCATTCCGCGAATACACGGACGTCCGCCGCACTGCTCGGGATTTATAGTTATTCTGTCTAATAGACTCGCCATAGCTGACTCCGCGTGCAAAGTCGGCACACTATATCTTTCTTAACGGACTTTCAAGGTTGATCAGGTTCGTTAGAGCAAGGCTTTGAATTCTTAAACCGTCAAGCCGGTCTTACGATAATGGCCCTCAGGGTTCCCTTCGCTATTCTTTGTGGTCCGGCACAACCACTCGACGGTGAGGATACGTGGCTTGTCTCAGGATTATGTGACTTCCGCGCTGCCGATCTTGTTCGTAGCCAACCTTCCCTAACGCCTTAATCACCTCGCGTCCAGAGACAGGGGGCAGAGTGCTCATGCCTCTACCTCAACCAACTCTTCGGTAATCGGCGGCGGCACAGCCTCGTTGTTTGCACTCAGGCTCTCCAGGTAGAGCGCGATGGCCTCTTTGATATTATCGGTGGCTTCCGTTCTTGTCCGGCCCTGAGAAAGACAACCCGGAAGAGCAGGCACCTCCGCGACGAAAACTCCATCTTCGTCCTGTTCGATCAACACGCGGTATTTCATTCTTTTGTCTCCACGGAAATCGTTAATTCGCTTTGAGTAGAGTATATCTCTCTTCGCGGCTCATTCAAGAGACTATGGCCCTTGGACTACGAAGCGTCCAGAAGCGTGTAATCAAACTCGTAAGAATGTTTCCCGTCCGGGGCGATGATGATGTTCAGGCGGCCAGAGAGGCCGGTTAGTTGGTCCGTGCCGGTGTCGGGGATGACGGTGATGGTCAGGTCGCCGGCGCCGCGGTTCATCGTTCCGTTGTGCTGAAGATAGAAAGTGCCGCTACGTCCGTCCAATGTTCCCGTGACTTTCTCAATCGCGACGTAGCCAGCCGAGTTTTTCACACTGCTGCTGCTCGCCATCAACATCTCGCCCTTGCTCGTCCCAACCAGATCGCCGTGGAACTCTTTATCGATCGTCATTCCGCCAACCGGCGCGTCAGCGCCCATGTCTTTCGGAGCCATTTTTACGTCAAAGTTTCCAGTCGCTCGCTTGTTCATCTCGCCTCCATACACAGACTCATCGCAGCAGGTCAACTATCTCTCGGAAAACCTGCTTCGCTTCCGGCATCGGTCCCAACATCCAGTTGTGGACCATAAGCTCATATTCACGATAATCGATCATCACGCCTTCCACCGCCGCACGCTCGCGCAACTTCCGACAATCAGGAAGAAACACATCACGCGTACCAATGAACACAGTCACGGGCGCAAGGTCTCTGAAACTTCCATACACCGGACTCACCAGATAACTCTTCGCATCCACGTCCCGCGCGTACGCCGCACCCGCATACTTCAAACCGTCAACACCCAGAAACGGATCGATCCTGTCGATAACCGGAATCTCGGGATGCGAGAGCGTCGCATCAAGCCACGGTGATAACAAAACAACATTCCCCGGCTGCGGCAAACCATCCTCACGTAAACGCTGCGCCAACGCCAGACTGATCCCGCCGCCGGACGAATCACCCATCAACGTGACGTTCTCACTACGAACTTCCGACGCAAGCTCCAAATACAGCGGCAACAGAAACTCAAACACATCATGAACGTGAAACTCAGGCGCGTGCGGATAGTTCGGCGCAGTCACCGTGCAACCGAGCGCGTCCACGAGCTTCGACATAAACTCCCAGTGCTGCGAAGCAAAACTGTTAATGTACGCGCCGCCGTGCAGATAAATGATCCGCCGAGAGCCACCATTCTCTTTCGGCGCGATGGTCCAAACAAGATGTCCATTAACTTCACGGCGCGAAATGCGGTGCTTCCGCTGCAAACGCCGCGTCGGCTCGGTGTACGTCCGTTTGCCATTCTCGACACGCTGGCGCATTCGGTTCACCGTTCGTTTCACGCGCATCATACGCAACAAAACGACGATGACCTTGCTTTGCAAACTCGGCATCCAGGGAGCTACCTGTACCAGGAGACGATCGAATAGCGTTCGCCGTGCGTCACGGGCGTGATCTCGTGCGTAGTCTCAGCGCTAAACGCGACGAGCGTTCCCGGCTCGCCAGTCATGTGGAACTTCGAACCAGTTCGATAATCACTAAACAACAACGACCCGCCACAATGTACACCCGCCTCACGCGCGTCAGATTCACGACTTAAGAACAGCACCGTCGAAACGAGCCGCCGCTCCGTGTCGAGCTGCATCATTCCAGTGTTGCCGTCCTGATGCGCCACGAAAAAATCGCCCTCGCGATAGTGCAAAAACTGCGGATCTTCACACTCGTTCAACGCAACAGCGAAATGCTGCTCGACTTGATCTTTCAACGTCCACAAGCGACGTACGATCGATTCAACTGTCGCCACCGAAGGACGAATACGCAGTGTTTTCCGAATGTTTTGTTCTACAGCGCCCGAGGTGGTTCGCCCGTAAACCGTCGCCGCGTCACTCTGCGCAGCGCTCATCTCCGCAACGATCTCACGGCAAACGTCCGGCTCGAGGAATTGCCTGACAGTGAAGAGATCGGGCCACGCCATTTAATCTCCAGCACTCACAACCGAAGACGGAAAACGCTCAGCAGAACGGGCGCGCGCCTTCGCAGCCTCAATCTCGCGATCGCGCGGCGGCGCATTCGTCACCAGCGAACCGAGCAACTCCTGCGCTGCTTCAGTCACTTTCTCAACCGCGCGATCAAACGCGGCCTCATTCGACTTCGACGGCTTCGTAAAACCGCTCAACTTGCGTACGAATTGAATTGCGGACGCGCGAATCTCCTCTTCGGTCGCCGGTGGCGCAAAGTTATGTAGCGTTTTGATATTTCGACACATGATTGCTTCACTCTTTCCTGACAAGTCCGGTAAAACCAGCCACACCCAACGTGATTAATGCCCAACCAAGACAGATGTGAATCCAGTAGTAGTATTGTATCCAACGTCCAGCGCCGAAGCCCGTGGGCACAAACAGTTCTTCCTGATGCAGGTTGATAATCGGCAAAAAAGAATCGAGCGAATAGCCGATCGCATTAAACTGGCTCTTCACATCCGGCTTCGGAGGAACAAGGTGTCCAGCCTGATAACCCGCATTGAAAAGAAATGCTCCCAAAATCACGAATCCCAACGCCCACAAAAGCGTGCGATGCGATCTGTAACCAAATCCGATCGTGGCCTGAAGTACCCAACTCCAAATCCATCCGGACCTGCTAAACCCGCCCTGCTCGCGCCGCGCTTTGTGCAAATCGATCATCACATCTCGAGCATTGTCCTCGTAACCGCTCTTTCTCAAGATGTCTGCAAGCTGGCGATGCGGTTGTAAACTGAATTCGTTCGGCGCCTGGCGTTTCAGATATTCAAGATGCGACTTGAGCCACGTCTTGCGTCTGCCCGTTTCCAACGGCACATTGACAATCGCATCATAGCGAAACCCATCCAGCACCAGTTTGCCCGCAGCGGGCCAACTTTGTTCGTCGTCTTCAAGCTGCGCCACTTTGAGTTGAGACAGGTTCAACTCCGTGCTTGGCGTTACTTTGACTTTCTTCCATTGGAGTAGTCCGCCAATGTTGGCGTTCTGCAAATCGAGGCCGTGAGACGCAGGCCCAAAAAACTCTGCTCCGCTGAAGCTAACCGAACCGGCGACAGTCGTTCCAAAAAATCTCACGCGTCCGTTAGTTCGGAATGTCTTTTTGATCTCGGGAAGTGCCCGGCAGAGAACGGAGCCTTTGATGTTACTAAACTGGCACGACAGGGCAATGTTCCCTTCACTTAAAAATTCTCCACCGTTAGCGACAAGGTTTGCCCCGACGATTACGCCGTTCAAATCCACATCACCATAAGCTTGAAAGCCATGGCTGAGAAAGACGTAGCCGCCAACTACACTACCATTCGCAATCAGCGCCGCGTCCGGCAGTTTGCCGAATTGGTTCTCGGCTTTCTCTCGAATTGCCGGGTCTGGTGTTTGCGATCCGAAAGTACCGGCAAGGCAATCTAAATCACCAGTAATCGAAGAATTGAGCAAAACTACTGAGCCGGTAGATCGAAATCCCCTGCGCAGAAACAAACTGCCCTTCACCGAAACGCGATCGGCAACGAGGTAAGGACACTGGCAACCACCGAAGTTCATCGACCGCGATTGAGTGTCGCGCATGATCATTCCGATCGAGATGTCGGCGTTAATGCAGTCCAAACTGCTGGTTATCGTCGCGGCCGAAAGACTTACAATCCCGACCGCTTTCATCCTGGTCATTACAATCTGACCGCCGACGTTAATCCGATCGGCCCAGAAAATCACGTTGGGCTGAAGCTCAAATTTCAGCTCCGGCACTGGCGCCGTCGTCGGCTCACCGAAATGCGCGTCGATACATTCCAGATCTCCGCGAACGACAGCTCCGGCCAACACTACCGGACCATGCGACCGGAAGCCGTAACGAAGCAACATATTGCCTTCAACAGTGAGTCCCCAGGCGATCAAATTGCCGCAGACTGTTCCGGCGAGATCCAATTTGCGTAGTCGAGCTTCCGGCAGACTGATACCTTCCGGGAAAGCACACTCGTTAAAGTTCAGAGAAAAGCCGAGCGACGTGCCCGAGAGATCGAGTTCGCCGATAAACCTGGCGTGTCTGACTGAGATCCGCAGGTAAGGATTGTGGGTGAGGGCTTCTTTGTCGGTACACAACCATTGAACGATCGAACTGCGGATGGTTCGCTCGTCCGGCCAAGTGGACGCGTTATTCGGATCGTTCTCAGTTTTGATAGCTGAGCCGCACTGTGCGGGAATGCCCGTCGACACGGCGTCGAGTAATTTGATTTCGGCGCCGGTTAAAGAACCAAACTTGGCCGTGGCGAGTTGTTGTAGGGGCAACATACTCTAAGATTTGTCTTTGTTTTTCTCCGCCTCACGGTTTTCGATCACACCGGCCAGCGCCAGGACGCCCACGGTCACGACGGCGGTGATAAGCGCGATACCGATCGTGCCCACGCCACACGCGATACCGATCGCAGCGGTCAACCACAGTCCAGCGGCGGTGGTCAGACCTTGAATGTCGCGCTCCTCGCTCAGTTTAAGAATCGATCCGGCGCCGATGAATCCGATGCCCGTAACAATCCCCTGAATCACGCGCGACTGCGCATCGTAGCCCATGCCCATTCCGGCACATGCAAGGACAACGACAGCAGTTGCCAGGCACACCAGCATGTGCGTTCGCACACCAGCCGGCTTGCCGACTTTCTCACGTTGTATGCCGACGATGCCGCCGAGTATCACGGCAGTCACCATACGAAGCAACATCCGCTCCGCCTGAGCGCCCGAACCCAATCCCAAAGTCAGCTCTTCCCATAACGTATCCATGCAAAATCTCCGTTTACTTAGCCCAACTGAAAAAGCCGGGATCCATCAGGTACCAGTTGACCAATCCGGCCACGATGCCCACCCCGAACACTACAAACACGATGACTTTATCTTTCGTGGTTGTGGGCTTGCCACCCAATCGAGGGAAAAACAAGAGGAACAGACCACCGACTACGCCGAGGGGAGAAAACGCCGCCATCTTGAGCGAGTAAACTCCCTCCTCCCACAACCGGTACCAGCCGTAATAGACCATGGCGGCGGAAAAGAGGATCAACAGCAAAGCAATGATGCGTTGTTTGATGTACATAAGGGATCGGACAAGCTAAAGCTTGAACTCAAAACGCGGGTTCCGTTCCGCGTTCAGCATTAGCACCACCAAGCTAAGGCGCGAACTCAAAACTGAGGGTGCGTTGTGAGTTCAGCCTTTAGGCTGCTTTCTGAGAAGGGTAGTCTGCGTCAGTCGCGATCAAAAGACAAACGGTATCATCCGCCACCGGACCTTCCGCATGTACTCGCGATAACCCGGCAGTTCTTCCTTCAACATCGCCTCTTCGCCGAGACTCCGAATCGCGATCGTCACCGTCAACACAATCCCGAGCACCAATCCATAGTTCGAACTCAACATCAGCGGCCCACCAACGAACAACAAAAACGCACCCGCGTACATGGGATGACGCACGATCGCATATGGACCAGTCGAAATCACGTGCTGACCACGTTCCTTTTGCATCTTCACCACCGGCGCAGCAAACGAGTTTTCACGAAGCGCGAGAAACAAACCGTACATGCCGGCTATCAGCAGGATCGTTCCCAGCGCCTGGACGCTCGCGGGATACGGCCGCGTCCACCCAAAGCGTTTCGCGTCGAGCGGCATGATCACAAACCACGCCAGAAACTCGACGAAGAACAGCGAGAGCAACACCTTGTCCCACGGTTTCTGTTCCTTCTGCAGCGGTGGGGCGTAGCGCTCGTTGAGCAACGCCGGATCGTTGAAATAGAGATAGAGCAGCGTCGCAAAGCTTCCGCCAACGAAGATTCCGGAAAAGAGCCAGCCTTCGAACCAGCGCCAATCACCGGCGAGCAGAAGCAGTATCAAGACAAAGAGCGCGAGATAGATGAAGGAATTAATAAGGCGTGAAACTGGAAACGAATCCGTTTGGTTCATAGCAACTCTGCCAATAGCGCGGCGGTTTCTCTGCACATTCGCAACGAATCGTACTTCTGTTTGACGCGCTCGCTGTTCTCAGTTCCGATGCGCGCGCAAAGCTCCGGGTTCTTTGCCATCTTCAACAAGATTTCCGCGAGCGAATCAGCGTCGCCGACCGGCGCCAGAAACTGCGTTCCACTGTCACCAACAACGTCGCGAATGCCTTTGATGTCGCTGCCCGCGACCGGAAGTCCGGCTGCCATGCTTTCCAACACTGCGTTTGGACAACCTTCGGAACGCGAACTAAACACACTGACATCCGCAGCGTTCAGCAAACCACGCACGTCTGAAACTGGACCAGCAAAGCGAACGTTGTCGTTGAGTTGTAACTCACTCGCGAGTGACGCCAGCGATTCGTAAGCGCCGTCGTGTCTGCCGGCCAGAACCAACAGCGCGGATCGGCCGTTGGTTGCAAACTCATTCACGACTTTGCGCCACGCGCGCAACAACGTCGCGTGGTCCTTGTTCAAGTGCAGGTTCGCGACCATACACGCCACGAAAGTCCGATCGTCAACCGCGAGACGCTCACGCCACGCGCTTCGGTCCATCTCTGTGGCAACAGTTTCGACTCCATTCGGAATCACCCTCACCTTTTCAGCCGTGACGCCGAGTTTCTCGATCAGAAACTTCGCGCCTGCATCGCAGTTCGAAACAAACCGTGGCGTTGCTTGTGCCGCCCGATGCATAAAAGATGAATCAGACGGCACGATCCCCTCATCGCGTTGATTCCACACACAACTCCTCGCTCCGGTCCGGTCCCAGATCAAACCGCAAACTACATTTGGACCAAAGGTGTAGGGAAGAATCAGATCAGGTTTCGCACTGCGCAAACTGCTGGAGACGCTGACAAGAGCGCGCACTCTGCTCGAGCGGTTACCGGAAAAAGAACAAGGGATAACTCGCGTCGGAAGATTGTGTCGCGCGCAAATCTCCGCGACAGGCCCGGACTTATTGAACCCCCAAACTTCAACCTGCGCCTGTTCGTGCTCCGATAAATACTTGGCCAGAATCAACGCCTGCCGCTCAGCGCCGCCGAGTTCGAGATTGCCCAGAACAAAGATGATCCGGCGTTTGTAAACAGGATGAACAGTATTTTCAGGATTCATCCTAGCGCACAGTGAAATCCGCTAGTCGACTGACGGTGGTTCCCGCGATGCCGTCGGTGATCGTGACCTTCAGATCGTACCTTCCCGGCGCAAGCGTTTTCAGCGCGAGTTCTTCGCCAAACGGAATCCTTTGCAGGTCCGGTCCGCCGTTGTTGACCTTGCGTTGCGGCGAACTCAGAATCGCGCGCCCGTCGCGCAGCACGTGAGTCTGCACCGTTAACTGCGGATTACCACCCGCGTCGCGCTTCGCGTTGTAAACAAAAACCCAATACGGCATCGGGAAATTGCGCGGAAAACTGTGGTCCACACTCAACTGCACTTGCGGACTGCCCGCTTTGTTGTTGCGGTCTTCGATCACCTGACCGCCTAACAACACACTGCTCAAGGTGAGCTGATTCCGGCTCAGATCCGGAATGACGATCCACTGAGTTGCACTACCAACACGACCCGATTTCTCATCGCGCGCAGCCACGCGAAACTGATAAATACCCGGCGTCAGCGGCGTGTGATGGTTGTAAAAAACACCTCCACTGTCGTCAGCATTGCGCGGATTGATGTTCAACTCGTTACGAAAACTCCCAGCCACTTTGCCCTTATCGTTGAGCACCACACCCGCCAGCCGAATCGTCGCGGGCTGCTTTCCGTCGTCGCCATATGTCAAGCCGTTGCCCGCGATCTCCATCGACGACGTCACGACTAAACCGTTCGCCGGCGTGTTCAAATAGGTCAAAGACAAAAGCACCGGCAGCCCGTTTGTCGGAAAACTATCGGTAAGCGCGTTGCGGATCTCCGCGTCAGGCGTTTTCGCTGGTTTTGTTTCAGTGGAAGCTGTGGCCGGAGTCGCTGGTGGTGGTCCATCGACGTAACCACGCGGCGTGCGCACCGTCAACTCCGATCGACCGACCACACTGATCTTCACGTGCCGAAACTTCGCTACTTTTTCTTCATCCCTTTCCGGCCGCCACGCGACAAGGTAATAATTCGACGTCTCGTCGAGAACGTTGCTCACCCACTTGTCGAAAAAGTTCGTGCCTCGCAACGCGCGGCCGCCGGTGTCCGCGGCGAGCGCGCTTAGCGCATCCTGATTGGCTTCAAGTTCGCCGACAGAAGCGATGTCCAATCGTCCGTTCGGATCCATGGGTCGTTTGTTACCGGCATCTCGAAAGCTGTCGTTGACCAGGCCCTGCGCGTGAATCGTGTAGACGACAACACCCGCACGTTGCGCGGCGTCGATCACGTGATCGAGTTTGTCGCGCGTAGTGGCCGCGTGTGGTCCAGCATCAAGCAGAAAACCATCCGAAACAAAGAACGCGATCTTGCGGCCCGGCGCGCGCGCCGCTGAACGCATCAACGACTCGAGCGAGTTATACGTGTTCTGAGTTATCTGCCCCGCCTGCATGAGAACGGCGCGGGCGCTGTTTTTGACCTGGGTTTCGCACGAGGCACGAATCAGCGCCAAAGCTCCGCGCGCTCTCTTGAAAGTCGCCGCGCCCTTCATGCACTCTTCGATGTAGAAGTTGAGCACCTTGCTATCGGTGCGGTTGGTGTCGATAGTCAGCGCCATGTACTCGGTCATCGGCGTGCTGTTACCGGCGCTGTAACCGTGAACATCGTACATACGCGGCACCAACCGGGCGGTTGCCGCATCGAGCACTTCGCGGTTGTTCGTAAACTGTTCGAGAAAACCGATCTGACCGCTGGCGGAAGCAATCGCCACACTGTCTTTCGTGTTCAGCTCGCGTTCGAGAAAGTGCTGCAACATCATGCGCGTGCGACTCAGACTGTCGGGCGAGAGATGCAGATCGTCAATGAAGAAAACGATCGTGCGTCCCGGAACAGTCGCTGGTGGCAGTGGCGCATTGCTGTTAACTCCGAAACCGCGCGCGGCGAGTTCACGCTCACGCGTGCTGCCGGCCGAGATCCGTTCGAAGAAAGCGACTTGCCGCGGCTTGCCGTCGACGATCAGCTCAAACTGATCGCTATTCAGTCCGTCGACAAAGTTTCCCTTCTTATCGAGAACAGTCACCGCCGTCTGCACCAATTCTGTCCTGGTGCGAATGACTTCCGGTTCCTGGGCGTTGGCCGCGGTAAAGCAGATGGCGATTAGGAGGAGCAGGTAAAGAGACTTCATGGGATTTTCTCCGACCGGGATGATATTATTAACGCGCCAATGTCTCAATATTCCCTTGAACAATCCGCTAAAACTCGAACTGAAACCGACTCGATGGGAGCCATCGAGGTAGCCGCCGACCGCTATTGGGGCGCGCAGACTGAACGCTCGCTGCACCACTTCAACATCGGCGACGATCGCATGCCGCGTGAGATGGTTCGCGCACTCGGCATACTCAAGAAAGCCGCCGCGCAGGTCAACGAAGCACTCGGAAAGCTTTCGCCGGATAAAGCCAAGCTGATCGTCCAGGCGTGCGACGAAGTGATCGAAGGCAAACTCGACAGCCACTTCCCGTTGCGCGTTTGGCAAACCGGCAGTGGCACGCAAACTAACATGAACGCCAACGAAGTGATCTCGAATCGCGCGATCGAACTCGCCGGCGGCGTCATGGGCAGCAAGAAACCGATTCATCCGAACGACGACGTGAACATGTCGCAGTCGTCAAATGATACGTTTCCGACCGCGATGTACATCGCCGCCGCCGAACAGTTGAACAAACTGATTCCGCGCGTGCAGGAACTGCACAATGCGATCGACGCGAAGGCGAAAGAGTTTGCGGGCGTTGTGAAAATCGGCCGCACGCATCTTCAGGACGCGACGCCGCTCACGGTCGATCAGGAGATGGGCGGCTGGGCCAGCCTGGTTGAAAGAGACGTTGAACGACTGAAAGCGGCGATGCCGGGTTTGCTCGATCTAGCGATCGGCGGCACGGCTGTCGGCACGGGTCTCAATTCGCATCCGGAATTTGGCGAACGCGCCGCGCAGAAAATTGCCGAGTTGACGGGATTGCCTTTTCGTTCGCACCCGAACAAGTTTGCGGCGCTCTCGGCCCACGACGAACTCGTTTTCGCCAGCGGTTCGCTGAAAACTCTCGCGTCTTCGTTGATGAAGATCGCGAACGACGTTCGCTGGCTCGCGTCCGGTCCACGCGCGGGTCTTGGCGAGTTGATCCTGCCGGAAAACGAACCCGGCTCGTCGATCATGCCCGGCAAAGTGAATCCGACGCAGAGTGAAGCAATGACGATGGTTGCGGTCCAGGTCTTCGCAAACGATCTCGCCACGAGTTTTGGCGGTTCGCAGGGCAATTTCGAGTTGAACGTTTACAAGCCGGTGATGATTCACAACTTTCTTCACTCGGTGCGTTTGTTGCACGATGCGATTCGCAGTTTTGTGGACTTCTGTATTTCGGGGATCGAGCTCAACCGCGATCAGATTGACGCGCATTTGAAAGCGTCGCTGATGCTGGTCACTGCGTTGAACCCTCACATCGGTTACGACAAAGCCGCCCAGGTAGCAAAGAACGCTCACAAAAAGAAAGTCAGTCTGCGCGAGTCGGCGGTGGAGCTGGGGTATCTGAGCGGTGAAGAGTTTGACCGGCTGGTGAAGCCGGAGGAGATGACACACCCGTAAGCTCCCGGCGCAGATCATCCGGTTGAACGTTGCCAGATAAGAAGGACAAAGTTAAAGAGAACGTTTGCGGCACGTTTTACGTCGACGCCTCGTGCATTGACTGCGACGTCTGCCGCGACACCGCGCCGGAGAATTTCATGCGCTGTGACGAGAATAATTACTCATTTGTCTACAAGCAGCCGGAAACAGCGGAAGAGCAAGCGATGTGTGAGGAAGCGATGAGCTGTTGCCCGGTGGAAGCGATCGGGAATGACGGGTGAAGAAATGTCCTATGAAAATAGGTCCTATAGGACCTATATAACCTATTAAGAACTCTCAACCTCGACCTTCACTAAATCATCCTCGACCCTCACGCGAAAGGTCCTGAGCCGCTCCCGTACCGTCAAGCATTCACCGCTGCGCACGTCAAACTCCCACCCGTGCCAACCACACTCAACAACATGTCCACACATCCTCCCCTCCGACAACAGCGCCCCCTTGTGCGGACAGAAATTTTCGGTGGCATAGTATTCGCCATCCACATTGTAAACAGCCAACTCGTCGCCATCGGGAAGCTCTACTCTAACGCAGGCGCCGGGTGGTAAATTGTGGACTGCGCCCACGGTCAAAGTATTGAATGGTTGCATGAATGAATGGTATCAAAACACGCAAGATCCCGCTTTCGAGGCGTTCTTGTATTCCGCGGCAGCTACAATCTCTCCTCGCCGTGAACAAGAAAAACGGAAGGTGAGATCATGAAACGACTGTTTACCATTACCCAACTGATTGCCCTCGTGCTGGCAGCGACCACTGTCCTGCACGCCCAGGAAACAAAAACTACTGTCACTGCAAAACGCCAAACACGCATCACTGTCGGCGGCGACGCGATCGTCCAAGCCCAACCCGACACCGCAATCCTGACTGTCGCGGTCGTAACACAAAGCAAAACCGCCATCGAGGCTCAACAGCAAAACGCAACCAAAACCGATGCCGTCGTGCGCGCACTAAAAACCGCCGCCGGAACCGGCGCGGAAGTCAAAACAAGCGGCTACAGCCTGCAACCGATGCGCGTTTATCGCGAAAATCAACCGCCGACAATCACCGGTTACGAAGCACGCAACACCGTAACGCTTACGACAAGTGAACTGGCTAAACTCGGCAACATCATCGACGCAGTTGGCCAGGCAGGAGCGAACGACATCACCGGGATCTCGTTTACGCTGCGACAGGATCGTCCGGCTCGCGATCGCGCGTTGCAAGAGGCAACGCAGGAAGCGATGAGCAAAGCGAAAGTGATCGCGCAGGCACTCGGCGGCCGCGTGGTAATGATTGCTGAAGTCGTGGAAGAAGGATTTGTACGACCCCCGCAACCGGTCTATCAGGCCGAAGCGTTTATGGCGAAGCGCGACGTCTCGACGCCAATCGAGATCGGTGCGCTCGACATCACTTCGCGGGTGCAACTGGTTGCCATTGTGGAGATGAATTAGTGAAACCATTTGCCCCCAAGCAATTATTTTAGCGATTTAGGGAGGGAAGCCAATGGCTAGATACCGAAACGACAACGATGACGAAAGGGATTATTACCCGCGTGATGAAGCACGTTTGAGACGCGAAACATTGGGGTCATACGACGAACCACGTCCGCGATTTGATACTGAAAGACGTTGGGAAGATGAAGGCCGCCCCGGATTTGGCCGCGGACGCTTTGGCGAACGCGCCAACTACGAATCCGATGAACCACGCTACAGCGACACACGCGACCGCTGGAACGAAAGCAATCGTTCCCGCGATGAGGGACGGCGGAGTTCGTTGTACGACATTCGCGGCGATCTCGGAACGGGACGCGATCGCGAGCGCTACAGTGCGGAACGTTCGCGCCTGCGCTGCCGCGACGTCATGACAAGCGATCTGGTGGTGGCCACGCGCGACACTCGGCTCGCGCAAGTTGCGTTGATGATGAAACAGGAAGACACGGGCGTCATTCCCGTCGTCGAATACGACACGATGGGCAACGGCAGAACGACGGACACGGATCGAGATGATCGAGACGATCGCCAGTATGACAACAATCGTTCGTACTCGCGCGGCAAACTCGTCGGACTGATCACCGATCGCGACATCGTCATTCGCGCCGTAGCAGAAGGCAAAGACTGCAACAACACTCGCGCCGAAGACATCATGTCGGTCGACATTCACACCGCGCGCCCGAACGATCGCGTCGTTGAAGTCATCCGCAAGATGGCCAACAAACAGGTGCGGCGCATTCCGGTCGTGAACGACAACCGCTATCTCATGGGCATGATCTCGATGGCCGACGTCGCCCAGGAAGTGGAAGACGATCGCGAATTGGGTGAAGCGCTCGAAGAGATTTCCAAGAACACTTCCTTTTGGAATCGAGTGTTCGGTTGATCCATTTGAAAACGTCCACAGATTGCACTGATTTACAATCGGTGCAGTCTGTGGATATTCTTTTGCCATGCGAAACGAAGATCGTGACCTCTCGCTGATCCGGCGAGCTCAGCGGGTTGTACCGTCCGGGCGTCTTTGGACTCCGGCTGCGGACGTGTACCGCTCGAACGACGGCTGGGTCGTCAAAATAGATTTAGCGGGCGTGTGTTCTAACGAATTGGAAATTGAGATTCACGGCTCCATGCTGCGGATTAGCGGTTGCCGGAAGGATACCGTTATTCGCGAGGGTTTTGTTTACCAGCAAATGGAGATTACTTACAGCCGTTTTGAGAAAACTATTCAGTTTCCAGCTCCCATCGAAGGAGCGTCAATCAAACACGATTACCGCGACGGTTTTTTGATTATTAATTTGCAACGTGGCGAAGCTGCTTAAAAGTCATGGCTGAATCTGACGGAAATCAACCAGTTCAAAATCCACCGTTCGAAATTCCGGTGCTGGCGCTGCAAAACCTGACCGTGTTTCCGGAGACGGTAGTGCCGCTTGGCGTTGGCCGCGCGCGTTCGATGGCTGCGGTTGAAACTGCACTGTCGACACCGGAAAAGTTGATGGGATGTATCACCGTACGGCCGGATAGTCCCGACGACACCGACGCGTCGACCAAGGATCTTTACGAGGTCGGCACGCTGGTGATGATCAAGCGCATGGATCGAGCCAACGACGCGATGCGTATCGTGGTCCAGGGAACGGAGCGCATTAAGGTAATCGAGTGGAAACACGAAGATCCTTATCTGCGTGCGGTCGTTCAGATCATGCCGGAGCCGAACACTGTCGACGCGGATCAGGTTGAAGCAGCTAAGAGAAATTTGCAGCAGATGCTTCAGGAAGCGTTGAGTCTGCTGCCGAATGTTCCGACTGAGGTGCGGATGGCAGTGCTGGGCGCTTCCGATCCGGTGCGGCTGGCGTATTTCCTCGGTTCAGTGCTCACGCTCGGCGTCGAAGAAGAGCAGCAGATGCTCGAAGCGGATACCGCCGACGAGCTTCTGCGCCGCGCGCACGCGAACCTCGCACACGAGCTAGACATCATGCAACTGCGCACGAAGATCGCTTCCGAAGCGCAGGTTGAAATGGACAAAGCCCAGCGCGATTACGTGTTGCGGCAGCAGATGCGCGCCATCCAGAAGGAACTCGGTGAAGACGAGACGGGCGAACAAGCCGAAGCCGCGTTGTTGCGCGAACGATTGGAAAAAGCGGATCTGCCGGATGACGTGCGCACGGAAGCGGATCGCGAGTTGAAACGTTTGGAACGTCTGCCCCAACAGGCGCCTGATTACCAGGTCATCCGCACGTATCTCGATTTCGTGCTGGAGTTGCCGTGGAAGAAGTCGTCTGAGGACAAACTCGATTTGCCGGAAGCGCGGCGCATTCTTGATGAAGATCACTTCGGACTCGAAGACGTTAAAGAACGCATTCTCGAGTTTTTGGCGGTCATCAAACTGCGGCCGGACACGAAGAGTCCGATTTTGTTGTTTGTCGGTCCGCCGGGAGTCGGCAAAACGTCACTCGGCCGATCGATCGCGCGCGCGCTCGGACGGCAGTTTGAACGTATGTCGCTCGGCGGCGTTCGTGATGAAGCCGAGCTGCGCGGGCATCGACGCACGTATATCGGCGCGCTGCCGGGACGAATCATTCAGTCGATTCGCCGTGCGGGAGTCAACAATCCGGTGCTGATGCTCGACGAGATCGACAAGCTCGGCGCTGACTATCGCGGCGATCCGGCGGCGGCGCTGCTCGAGATTCTCGATCCGCAACAGAACAATTCGTTTCGCGATCACTATCTCGACCTGCCGTTCGACTTGTCGAAGATCTTTTTCATCGCGACGGCGAATCAGCTCGGGCCGATTCCCGCGCCGTTGCGCGACCGCATGGAGATCATTCGGCTGGCGGGATACAGCGATCGTGAAAAACTGGAGATCGCGAAGCGTTATCTCGTGCCGCGGCAAACTGCGGAAAACGGTTTGACTGGCGCACAGTTCAAGATCGATGACGGCGCGCTCGAATTAATCGCCACGCGTTACACGCGTGAAGCGGGTGTGCGGCAGTTGGAACGCAGCATCGGGAGCGTGGCGCGGAAAGTCGCGTTGAAAATCGCGCAGGGCGAAAAAGAAAGCGAAGAAGTGGGTGAGGCCCGCGTTCGTGAGTATCTCGGACCGCCGCAGTTTTATCCCGAACAGGCGCGCAAAGAATTGCCCGCCGGCGTTGCGACTGGAATGGCGTGGACGGAGATGGGCGGTGAAGTGCTGTTCATCGAAGCAACATTGCTTCCGGGCGGACGCGGGCTGACGATCACGGGTCAGCTTGGTGAAGTGATGCAGGAGTCGGCGCGTGCGGCGCAGTCGTATTTGTGGTCACACGCTTCGGAGTTTGGAATCGATCCGGAGATCTTTAAGGAGTACGGCGTTCACCTGCACGTTCCGGCTGGTGCGATTCCGAAAGACGGGCCGAGTGCGGGTGTGACGATTACGTCGGCGTTGGCTTCGTTGTACACCGGAAGACGCGTGCGTCCCGACACAGCGATGACCGGCGAGATCACGCTTTCGGGTCTCGTGTTTCCGATTGGCGGCGTGAAGGAGAAAGTGCTCGCGGCGCATCGTGCGGGAATTCGGCGGATCTTGTTGCCGACGCGAAACGAAGCGGACGTGGATGACATTCCGGAAGACGTGCGAAACGAACTACAGATCATCTTCGTTTCGACGATCAGCGAAGTGATTGAAGCGGCGTTGGAAGTGTTGGTGGCAAACCCACCGCCACCCGTGATCACCGACACCTCGCGCGGCCGTCACCCCGAACCCGAACCACTGACAGTTAAAGGCTCTTAGTTTCCAGCAAAAGAAATCCATCCACAGATTAC
>DATELP010000221.1:0-18648 GCA_035276425.1 Pyrinomonadaceae bacterium | reverse complement strand
GACTTTGTCAGTCATCACAGCGTCGAGTTCGCAAACAAAAAGACGATGCGCGCGCAGCTCGGTGCGACACTCCGTACATTCTTCCACATGCTGCTCGAATATCGCCGCCGCGACTTCGCTCAGTTCGCCGTCGACGTAAGCAGCGATCAAATTTCTCTGGCAGATCTTTTGCTCGACCCTGGTCATTAAATGCCGGTGATTCCTTTATCGACAAACTGCTGGCGCATCATTTCGCGCGCGCGGAAGAGACGGTTCTTGACGGTACCGAGTGGGAGGCCGGTGACTTCGACGATCTCCTCGTAACTGAGATCCTGCGAGTGACGCAGAATGATCAGCTCGCGGTAGTTCGCGGGCAGTGCTCGCACCACCGCTTCGATCTCGCCGCGACGTTCTTTTCGTTCGCTTTCCTGTTCGGGGCTCAGGCGGGCGCTTTCGAGTGGCAGGTCAAAACTGTCGCCTTCGGGACCCACGACGAGAGGCTGTTCGCGGGTGGCGGTTCGTCTGAGATGATCGACGGCCGCGTTGTGGGCGATTTTGTAAATCCAGGTGGAGAACTTGAATTCGGCGCGGTAGCGGTTCAGGGAGTTGTAGACCTTGATGAAGATTTCCTGGGTCAGGTCGAGCGCCGACTCGTAATTGCCCACCATCCGGTAAACGTAAGCGGAAATCGGGCGCTGGTAACGCCGCACGAGTTCTTCGAAACTGCCATCAAAACCCTCGACGGCAATGGCGACGAGTTCGCGGTCACTGACAATACTCAGATCTCGTGAAAAAAAAGGGGAAACGGCGGAGGCGGAAGCTTTCATGATACCGGGGTGTTACGTCTCGGCGAGGGTCTTTGTTTCAAAAGGCTAAACCCATCCACAGATTACACAGATAAAATCTGCGGAATCTGTGGATTGCTTTTACCAAGAGAGCGTCGCGAGGCCCGCGGGGGCGGCGATGGAATCGAAACTGAATTCACGGCTGGGCAACTGCAACCCTAAATCTTCCGCGGCCAGCGGTCGCAGATCGCCGCCAGTGGTCTCGTTGACGATCTCTCCGGCGCGCTCTTTCGTGATGCCTTCGCCAATTACCATCAACCGTGTCAACGGCACGTTTTCGCTGGACGTCTCGGGAATGTTGCGGTCGCGATAGAACAAGAGAAACCGATAGAACTCGTCTTCAAACTCGCCCTCGCCGCAACTCACGGTGCGCAAAATCAGCGGATGCCGGTCGCGAAAGATAAGTCCCGTGAAACCCTGACTCGAACCGCTAACCAACAGCGAGTCGCCGGCTGAGCCGTTGCGCACGAGCCACTGTGCTTCACCCAAATGCCGCGGCAGGATCAGTCCCGCGCGCCAGCCTAACGATTCGAGCACCGCTTCGTATTCAGCCAGCACCGACTTCCGGACGCCAATCGCGAGATAACGATCTCTTCCCTGCGCGTCTTTCTGCAAACGTTCGCGCGAAACCGACAACTCTTCCAGCGGCGCACCAAAACCGCGTTCGATCTTCCAGCGCAACACGTCCTGAAGTTCGCCACCTGACGTCTGCGTTTCCATCGTGAATACGATCGTTCGCGCCGTGGCTTCCGGCAGACTCAACGACCAACGCTTCTGCCGTATCAATCCAGCGCCAACTGCCAGATCGTTCAGAACCGCAGCGAGTTGTCCACGGTCAGCGATGTTGGGTTGATCGAAACTCGGCGTGATTAACGATTCGGGAATGTTGGCGGTCGCCGCGCGTTTCAAACGGCATGCGGCGCCTTTGGCGCGTTCGAGTTGGACCACAGACGCGAGGCCCTTTTCGAGTCCGATAGCAACCGACGGAAACCAGGGATCGACGATGCGTGAAAAGAGATTGGCCATACTCACCACTGACTGTAAGGCGTGCCTTCACTGGACATTTCCGCGGAACTGCTGTGTACGTCAGTGACGCCTTGTTGACCGTCCATCGAGTTGGAATCTTCGCCGGTCTCGACGGCCCAGTCTTTTGCTCCGGTGAACGGATCGAGCGGAATCTCGCGAATGTAACCTTCACTCTGAAGCTCTTCGAGCGACTGCGGCAGACGTCCTTTGTCAGCGGCAAACTGATCGAGCAGCGAGCGCATTTTGAAAAGGTCGTCGCGCAACACAGACTCGCGCGTGTGCATGATGGTCTTCTGATACTGCGGCAACGTGATCGCGGCAAGGATGATGATGACTGAGATCACGATCATCAACTCGAGCAGCGTGAATCCCGCGGGCGCGGCCAATCTGCGCCGTAACTGTTGGAAACTACCAGTCACTGTACTTCTCTCCATTCAATGCCGTCTCTTTCGATTTGGAACGTATGTCGAAGACGTTCTCACCACCCCACGAGTTTGAATCAGCCGGATCGTAACTGGACCGCATGTCCCACTCGGCTTTTCCGGTCATCGGATCGATCGGGATCGCGCGCAGGTAAACCTTCTGCTTGGTCGACAACTGGCCCACCTTGGTTGCGTCGACGTTCAGGTTTCCTGCTCCACCCGGTCCAAGCCCGCGCGGCATCACGTTCACGCCACTGACCATCGTATCGAGGTCCGGCGGATAGTGATCGGGATTATCGACGCCAAAGATCGTGCAGTCGCTGATCACGACTTTGCTGCGCGGATCGATCGAACCGACCGGTGGTGGCATACCACCGGGATTGCCGCCGCCACCGCCGCCACTAAGACCGCCGCCACCCTGAAGACCCGCGCCGGAACACTGCATGCCAAACGTGTCGCGGTGAAACTCGTCGATCGCCGAACGAAGCTGACGCAACGTGTCGCGCAGTTGCTGTTCCTTCTGCCGCTTCACTGAAACCTTCACGAGCGGCATCGCGCCGAGCGTTAGAATGGTCAACACCGTAACGGTGATTACCAGTTCAATCAGCGAAAATCCGTTTTCTTTCTGCTGTTTCTTCATAGGACTTACGCCTTCAGAAGAATGCGGCGACCGGTAGATATAAAACTCCGCTCATCCAGTCGCCGCGTTTATCGCGTCCTGCCGTCGGGCAGAAACGTCATTGCTTCACTGTTGCTGTTCCCTGAACTATCTCCGACGTCACGTCCTTAGCATCAGTGGCCACGAGGTGCAACGTCTCCTTCACGAAGGCGAGTGCGGCATTTCCGGCGCCGATCGCCTCGATGTCGATAAACAGCAACGGTCCCGATCCTCTGAACGACGCTTTGCCGTTCAGCGAAGAGATCGAGATCATGCAGACGCCGGTCGCGTCGATTGACGGTGTGAACAACGGCGCTCCTTCGCCGGCCGTGCTCAGCAAGTTGCCGGCAGACACAGCGTTCACTTTCACGACCTTCGGATCAAACTTCAACGTCAGCAACGCGAGACTCAGCGACACGTCGGAATTCAACTGAACCGCGTACCGCCGTTTCTCGCCGACCTTCATTACGTCGTCGCCCTGAAGCAGACTGAGCTGCGCCACGCGACTCGCGCCTAACTTCGTGTCGAGCGAAGCCGTGGTGGCTTTCGGTAACGAAGTCAATACAGCGTTTTGCGTTACTCCGCCCGGATTCACTGTCGCTACTTCCGCCGCCGCACGATCGCTAATCAACGACTTCGGCGCCGGAACGAATGAAGGTAACTCTTCAACCGCTCCCGAATCACCAGTAGCCGGTGCTTTAGCAGCCGGTGCAGACGTGTTCTGCGCGACTGTTGCCGATTCAACCGGAGGTTTCACCTGTGCCGGTTGCGGTTGCGGGTTTGTTGGTGTGTTAGCCGCGACTGTCGACGTGTTGACCGGAGTTGTGCCCGGTGCATTTGCCGCGGTTGTGGTCGCAGGCTGCGGATTGTTGTTCTGCGCTGTTGTCGCCGTGTCGGTTACCGATTTGGCAACTTCAACCGGCGCATCCGGCAGTTGGATAGTCGCATTGCGCGGCAACGCGCGTGCAGCGGCAATCTGATCTTCACGATCCGCTTCGCGAATCATCTCCGCCAGCGAACCAGTCGTCGGCGACTGCAACGTACCGCTCGGACGCATCTCTTCGTCACGCGGCGTCACGGCCGGTGCGCGAAGCACGCGCGGCGTAACGCTGATCACGATGTCCACCTGACGCAGGTCGCGCGTCGGAGACGTAAACAAGCGGCCGATGATCGGCAGTCCACCGATGAACGCGATTCCCTTTCGGCCGCGGGCTTCGATGTCCGTCGAGATGCTGGCGAGCATCATCGTGCGGTTGTTCTGAATACGAGCCGTGCCCGTCATCGTGCGTTCAGTGAACGTCGGCGTTAACGTACTCGCACCGAGAACGTCCTTCTGCTCGATGTTCATCTTCACTTGCACGTCGAGGTTCGGAAACACCTGCGGCGTGAACTTCAACGTCAAACCAGTCGGTTCGTAGTTGATAACCGGGAACCCACCGCTCGGGAAAACACCCTGGCCGTTGACCGGCGTTCCGGTCTGCACACCAAACGGATACGCTTGCGCGGTTTGCACCGGTACGCGCTGTCCGATACGCGCCTGCGACTCTTCACCGTTGAACGCATGAACCTGAGTCGAAGCAATCAGCTTCGTGTTGTCTTTGCTGCGAAAGGCGCGTAGCACGGAAGGCGGAATGACGAGCGCAGCGGCGAGCGCGGTCGGAACACCGCCGACGAGCGCACCGAGGTTGACACCCGTACCAGCACCGCCATTGACGATGCCGTTATCGGTCAGCAGCGAGAAGCCCGGTGAACCACCGAGGCCGGTGTCGACTGTCGTACCGATCTGATTACCAAACTGGAGCATGTCGTTCTTCGACACTTCGTAGATGTTGACGTCCATCACGACTTCAGCGCGATCCTTGTCAACGCTCTGCAACAGCTCGCCAATGAGCCGCACGTTTTCAGCAGTGTCGCGAACGGTCAAACTGTTCGTCGCATCATCCGGCACCACGATCGTCTGCGGACGGCCGACTGACGGCGGAATCGCCTGCTGCACGAGCGTGCGGGCGTCAGCCGGTTTCATGTTTGACAAGTAGAACGTGCGCAGTACGAGTTGTTGATACTGCGGCCGGCGCGCCTGATCCGCGACGAGAATCGTGCGGCGGCTAAGCTTCTGGAAGAAGAGATTCTCCTGAAGGAAAATGTAATCCAGCGCCTGCGCGGTCGTGACGTCTTTTAAATTGATGTCGATGTTTTTTGATTGCGTGAATGATTGACGATCGAAGATGACGTTGAGGTTGAGTTGCTCGGCGAGACTGCGAATCAAGGCTTTCAGATCGCCGGTGTAGTTGATCATGCGCAGTTGCACGCTGCTCGGCGACGGCAATTCGCCGTTGACCGGCGTCATGTTTCCACCGTCGGGAACTTCATTTCCCTTACTGACGCCATTACCGTTGCCGCCCCCACTGAGGTTACCGTTGTTGCCACTGCTCGGGGGTGTTCGGCCTTCCTTCACCGCCTGCAAGCGCAACATTCTGTCCATCTCCGACACAGCGAGTTCGTTCACCGCGTCGTAGCCATAAGCTTGTCGAAAGGCGTTGTACGCTCCAACGTAATCGCCACGCTCCGCCAGCGACCTCCCCTGCTGCATGTACGTCTGCGAGGCGTTGAAACTGGCCCGGCGGAAATGGAGCTGATACTCCATGTTCGACGGATCCGCGGCCACCGCGAGCGTGAACTCCTGGGCCGCTTTGTCCCACTGCTGCGCCCGCTCGTAATCCATGCCGCGCTTGAAATTCTTCTCGCCCTTTTTCGCATACGCCGTCATCGGCACCGCCAGGATGCTGAGCGCCAGAACAAGGGATATAAATGTGCGAATTCTACTGTTGTTTCTCATGGCTTTCTTACTCGGGAGGTGGAAAGTTAAGCGACCCTATTGAAGCGACCCTAATAATGCCGCCGAAGCGCCTAAGATGCAAGATCGTGGCGGCTAAGTTCCTTACACGCGAGCAGTTTATTTGAGTTCCCTATAAACTGCTTGAATTCTAATTTGTACTTTTACTGCGGGGGAGTTGCGGTCGGGTTAAATGCCTTCCTATTTAACCTCGTCCAACTCGTCGACGAACGTGACGCGGTTGATTTCGTGCAAGGTGGAAGTCCCGGTGAAAACCTTCTGCAAGGCGGACTCTCGCAAACTCTTCAACCCTTCGGCCTCTGCCGCGCGGCGCACTTCCGATCCGGGCCGCCGCTCGACAATCATTTCGCGGATATTATCCGATAAATCCAGCAATTCGTGAATAGCCGTGCGGCCACGGTAACCCGTGTGATTGCAGGCGTCGCAGCCGACGTTCATATAAAACGGATGACCGCGATAAACGTCCGGTCGCAGCCCCGCTTCCCACAAGTCGGTGTCGGTCGGTTGATACTGGCGCTTGCAATACGGGCACAACATTCGGATCAGCCGCTGGGCCAGCACGCAGTTCAACGACGAGACGAAGTTGTAGGGCTCGACGCCCATGTTCAAAAAGCGCCCGATCACGTCGATAACGTTGTTCGCGTGGACGGTAGTAAATACGAGGTGACCGGTCAGCGCGGATTGAATGGCGATCTGCGCGGTCTCCGTGTCGCGAATCTCACCGACCATGATCTTGTCCGGGTCGTGACGCAGGATGGAGCGCAGTCCACGATCGAACGTCAGACCCTTTTTCTCGTTGACGGGAATCTGCGTGATGCCGTGCAACTGATATTCGACCGGGTCTTCGATCGTGACGATCTTGTCTTCTTCGTTTCTGATCTCGTTCAGCGCGGCGTAGAGCGTGGTCGTTTTACCGGAACCGGTTGGACCAGTGACGAGCACCATGCCGTACGGCTCGGCGATGTAGCGGCGAAACTTTCTCAGGTCGTCTTCGGCAAACCCGACGACGTTCAGATTGAGATTGCGAAACTCTTCGTTGATCTGTTCCTTGTCGAGAATACGAATGACCGCGTCTTCGCCGTGAATCGTCGGCATGATCGAGACGCGGAAGTCGACGTTGCGTCCTTTATAACGAACTCGGAAACGGCCGTCCTGCGGCACGCGCCGCTCGGCGATGTCGAGTTCGGACATGACCTTGATACGCGAGATGAGCGTCTGGTGATACGCGAGATCGATCGGGTCGACTTTCGCGTACAGCGCGCCGTCGATGCGGTACTTCACCTGCACTTCCGTGTCGCGCGTTTCGATGTGGATGTCAGACGCGCGCGACTCCATCGCGTTGTAGATGATCGTGTCGACGAGCTTGATGATCGGCGACATCTCGGCGTCGGTCGCGAGCCGATCGAGATCGAGTACTTCTTCGCCGTGTTCGGTTTCCTTGACGAGCGAGATGCGAAAACCCGAAGCCGCTTCCTGCAACACGCGCTGCGTGGTGTCGCCTTTGCGCAGCACCACTTCAACCGCGCCGGCGGTCGCGACATGCGGAATGACCCGCGTGCGCAACGTGCTCGAAAGCTCGTCGAGCCGTTCGAGATCCGTCGGATCGGCCATCGCAATGTGCAGGCCCTTTTCGTCGCGTTTGAGCGGAACAAACTGGTGCCGGACCATCAGGTCCACGGGCACTTCAGTAAAGAGCTGATAATCGATCGGGGATTCGCGATCGTGCGGCAGCAGATCGACAAACGGCAGACGGTAACGGCGCGCGAGTTCCCGCGCCGCCTTCGTCTCGGGCGGTACGTGCTCGTCGCCGTTCTGGTGGCCGTTTCCAGCCGACGGTGGAACCGTCGTGATTACCGGGTTGTCCTGTTCTGAAACTTGTTCCATTAGTACCCTGAACTAGTGAACGCCTGTAACTCCCGCACCGCTGGAGATGGATTGAATGATTGGAAGGTAGATCGCGAGGAGGATCGTTACTACCACGCCACCCATCACGACAAGAATCGCAGGCTCAAGCGTGGTCGTCAACTGTTCCAGCCTGACTTCCGATTCCGCGTCGTAGAAAACCGCAACCTCATCGAGCATCTCGCGCAAACTGCCCGAACGTTCGCCAATTCCGATCATGTCGATCGCCAACGGCGGCAACCATGAGGCCGTTTCCAGACTCTCCGTGAACGAACGTCCTTCGCGAATCATCGGCAAAATCGACGAACTGCGGCGCCGCAGTTCCAGGTTGGTAATCGACTCGGACGCAATCTCCCACGACTCGACGAGCGTGATGCCGCCGGCCAGAAGCGTTGCGAGTGAACGTGTCGCCTGGGCGACCGAGAGCTGCACCGCGAGATTGCCGGCCAAGGGTATCTTCAGAATCAGTGCGCTGATCTGAAGCTTACCGGCAGGTGTGCGCGACCAGATCGTCAGCGCCACGGCCAGAACAATTACCAGTGGACCAACCCATAAGATGTTTGACGAGAGCCAGCCCGAAATGCCGACGACGATCTGCGTCACAGTCGGTAGCTCGTTGCCAAAACCCACAAAAAGCTCCGACATACGCGGCACGACGTAGATGGTCAAAAACGTGACCATAGCCGCCGAAGCAATCAACAGGAATGTGGGATAAGCGAGTGCGCCGCGGATCTTGCGCCTTAGAGCGACGTTGCGGCGCATGTAACTGACGTATCGAGTCAACACCTCGTCGAGCGCGCCGGAACGTTCACCCGCCAGAATCGACGCCGTGTAAATGCGTGGAAAGACGCCGACCTGCGCGGCAAACGCCTGCGACAGCGCAGCGCCGCCGCGAATCTGTTCTTCAACGTCGCCGAGCACGGCCCGCAGTCGCGCGGACGCGGCGCGCTTGCGCAGCATCGAGATGGCCTGAAGGATCGGGATTCCCGCGCGCACGAGCGCGGCGAGTTGCTGGTTGAATAAGAGAAAGTCGTTTGCTTTGACGCGCGGAGTGGCGCCCGGACGGCCGAATCGCGTCAGGTTTGCGACGCCGGCGGTTTTCGGCGGAGTGACGTTGAAAACGCGAAAACCCTCGCGTTCGAGACGTGCTCTTGCTTCATGAACGCCTTGCGCTTCAATCGTGCGGGTCACAACCTCGCCCGCAGGCGTTCCCAATCGACAAATAAATTCAGCCATTGTTTACAAATTCGGGGTTTGAACCGAATCGGGAGTATATCACGCGTTTATGAGAGGAAAGTTTCGCTGAGTATGAGAAGAACAAGAGGAGAACAAGTGAGCGCCCCTGCAATTCAACCAAACACAGAATCAGTCACAAACACAAACGAAGTTCCGGCCGCCTTTCAGATGCTCCAATTCGTCACGGGGTTCTGGATGTCGCGAGCTGTTTTTGTACTCGCCAAGCTCGGCATTCCGGATCTGCTTCAGTCCGGACCGAAGAGCGCCGAGGAGTTGGCGCAAGCCACCGAGACACACGCGCCGTCGCTGTATCGTCTGATGCGCGCTTTGGCGAGCAATGGCGTAGTCAAAACGGAAAGCGAGGGCCGGTTTGCGTTGACGCCGCTGTCCGAAATACTCGTCACCAACGCGCCGGGATCGGTGCGCGCATTCATTATTTCCGAGCTCGGCCAGGAGCACTATCCCGCCTGGGGCAACCTGATGCACAGCGTGAAGACCGGCGAGATCGCGTTCGACAACCATTTCGGCACGGACGTTTGGGGTTACTTTGCGCAAAACCCTGAAGACGCGGCCATTTTCAATAACTCGATGAGCAACATGACCGCCGCCGTGAACGAAGCGATCATGTCGAGCTACGACTTTTCACCTTTTAATAAGATCGTGGACGTCGGCGGCGGTCATGGCGGGTTGATCACGTCAATTCTCAAGCAAAACCCGCAGGCGCGCGGCATCCTGTTTGACGCTGGCGTCGTGATCGAAGGCGCGCGCCCGCGGCTCGAGGCTGCTGGAATTGCGGACCGGTGTGAGGCAGTGGCCGGCGACTTCTTTAAGGCCGTGCCGGCCGGCGGCGATGCCTACGTGATGAAGTGGATTATTCACGACTGGGAAGACGCAAAAGCGATCGCGATTCTCAAGAACTGCCGCAGCCAGATGCAACCGGACGGCCGTTTGATCATCGTCGATTGCGTCGTTCCCGCGAATGATGCACCGGATTTCTCGAAGACTTTCGACCTGAACATGATGGTAATGACCGGTGGTAAAGAAAGAACCGCGGCGGAGTTCGAACAACTGCTGACCACCGCCGGCTTCAAGCTTCTCCGAGTCATCCCGACGGACATGCCGACGAGCATCGTCGAGGCCCAACCCGTCTCCTAAGCTTCCCCTCTTTTATCCACAGATTACGCAGAACGGTTTATCGGAATCTGCGTAATCTGTGGACGAGATATCAAAGCTTGCGCCCGCAAACACGCCTGTCCTAGAATGGCGTGGCCAACACAGCAAAAATGAAACGCGCCGCGGTCGTCTCCCCGTGACCATTTCACGCTCCTGATTTGTAAGTGCCGGGCATCACTCGTTCCCTTGCGAGCATCTGTGTTGACAGTTCCCTACAAGCCCTGACGGTTGTCAAAAAATTGAATCGAAGAATCGTAGCCGGGGGTGACATGCATTTACCGACTCGTTACGCCACCAAGATCACGGCAGCTTCCATTTCGCTTATCGCTGCATTAGCGTTTTCGTTTTCGGTAAGCAGCCAGGAGCAGAGCCAGGAAAAACCAGCCCCTGCCACTCCAGCGCAAACACCGGCTCAACCAAGCCAATCGCCGGAACCGACCGCCAGTCCGGCGCAAAAGAAACTCGGCAGCGAACTCGACGACCGGTCGTTGATCACCAACACTGATCTGATCACGCTCACGGTCACCGTCACCGACACTTACGGACGTTACGTCTCCGGTTTGAGCAAAAGCGCCTTCGCCGTTTTCGACAACAAACAGCAACAGGAGATCACCTTTTTCAGCGATGACGACTCGCCTGTGTCCGTCGGCGTGATTTTCGACGTGTCGGGCTCCATGAGCGGCGAAAAGGTGAAACGCGCCCGCGACGCGCTGTCGAAGTTTATTCAAACCAGCCATGATTCTGACGAGTATTTCCTGATCGCTTTCAACTCGCGCGCACAATTGTTGCTCGATCGCACCCGCGACGGCGACTCGATCCTGAACAAGCTCACTTTCGTTGAAACCAAGAGCCAGACCGCGCTTTACGACGCGTGTTATCTCGGCGTTGAGAAGGTTCAACGTGGCGCGCATCCGAAACGGGCGCTGTTGCTGATCAGCGACGGGCAGGACAACGATTCGCGCTATACCTACAATGAAGTGCGGAAGCTTTTGAAAGAGTCGGATGTGACGCTCTACGCGATCGGCATTTTGAGCGGCGGCGATGCGGGCAGCTCGCTCGGTATGGAAGGTCAGGGAGTGCTCGACGAGCTTTCGGGCGTGTCGGGTGGAAAGGCGTTCTTCCCGCGTTCGACTGCTGAAATGGACGACATCTTCGAACAGATCGCGCTCGAGTTAAGGCATCAGTACTCGATTGGTTACAAGCCCGAGTCGTTTGCGAACGACGGGAAGTGGCATCGGGTGAAGGTTAAAGTGACGCCGCCGCGCGGTCTGCCGCGGTTGTTTGTGCGTTCCAAAGAGGGCTACTACGCCACCGCTGGCGCGAGGTAGCGTATGAAGAATCCACCAACTGCGGTTGGTGGGATTGACGTTCAGCGTGGTCTGCCAGTAGGTTGGATCTGAAAACACCACCAACTTCGTTGGTGGGATTACGGCAACTTTGTGTTGGTCTTGCCGCATCTGTTCACCGTGCGTGGAGTCGCCGTAGCGACACTGCTTGCCCCAGCGCTCCCGTTCCCGCTATAAGGGTTCGAGGAGCGTTTCGTGTGACATGAGAAGAGTTTTCGCAGACTTATTCGTTATCTGTGGCTTGATTGCGGTTTCGAGCCTTAGCTCGATCGTTTCCGCAGATTCCACCCAGGAACGTCAACGCAATTCGCAGCCGAGCGCGTCACCCAGTCCGACGCCGCAGACGCAACGCCCGCCGATTGCACCGACTCTCGGCGAACCGCCACCGGTCCCGAAACTCAAGCCGACACCCACGCCGACGCCGCCCGATGTCATCGAAGCCGGCGACACGATTAAGATCACCGCCGAACTGGTCCAGCTTCACGTCCGCGTGATCGACCGCAACAACCGGCCCATCAACGACGTGCCGCAGAACGCTTTCCACGTGTTTGAAGACGGCGTACCGCAAAATATTGAGACTTTCACGCGCGAGGAAGTGCCGATCAGTTACGGCCTCGCCGTCGACACTTCGGGTTCGCTACGTTCGCAGTTGCAAAGCGTCATTGACGCCGGAAAAACCATCATCAACGCCAACAAGGTCGGCGATGAGACGTTTCTGGTCCGCTTCATCAGCAGCGACAAGATTGAAACCGTTCAGGACTTCACCGCAAACAAGGAACTCCTGAACGATGGTCTCGACAGTTTCTACGTCGAGGGCGGCCAGACCGCGATCATCGACGCCGTTTATCTTTCCGCCGAACACGTTTCCGAATACAGAAAAGGCGACGAAGGCGATCGCCGGCGCCGCGCGCTGATCGTGATCACTGACGGTGAGGATCGCAACAGCTTCTACAAACAAGAACAACTCTTCTCGAAGTTGCGCGAAGAAGACGTGCAGATCTTCGTGATCGGTTTTGTGAACGAACTCGACAAAGAGGCGGGACTGATTCGCAAGAGTCCGCGCGAAAAGGCCGTGACTCTGATTAACAAGCTGGCTACCGAAACCGGTGGACGCGCGTTCTTCCCAGAGTCGATCGCGGACCTGCCTCAGATTGCCGGCGAGATCATCCGCGACCTGCGCACGCAGTACGTCATCTCTTACAACCCGACGAACAAAACCCAGGACGGATCTTTCCGCGCGATCAAAGTGAACGTGGACCAGCCGTCCGGCGGCGACAAACGGATCGCCCTGACGAGAACCGGACGCCTCGCGAAAAAAGAAGGCACTACCGGCAACACTCCGAAGCCACCTCCGGTGCGACTCCCTGCCGGTGGCAGCACACGCAAACCGTCACCATAAAACCATCCACAGATTACGCAGAAATCTTATAGTGGGCGTGGTTAGAGTCTTAGACTCTTGATGCCATCTGCGATCTCCTGCATCTGGGTTTCGCGCGCTTTCGTCCTGCGCATTAACTCTTCCAGCAACAGTTCGCTCTTCAGATTCACTTTGAAGTCCTGTTCCGCGGCGAGCCGATCTTTATAGGCCGCGCGGTTCTGCGACATCATGATGATCGGCGCCTGCAAGGCAGCGGTCATCGACAGCATCAGGTTTAGCAGAATGTAAGGATACGGATCGAAATCCGATCTGGAGCGGATCAGCACAAACGAGTTGATGCCCATCCAGGCCAGTAAAAAGACGACATAGATCACGATAAACGTCCACGAACCGCCAAACGATGCGACCTTGTCCGCAACGCGTTGGCCCACCGTGGCTTTCTCTTCCATCACGACGTTGATGTTTCGGACCACGCGCGTTGTCACCAACGCGTTGGTCTGGCGCATACGCGCGCCGATCTCGCAAATCACATCGATCGATGCTTCCGGATGCTGGATCAGGAACTGTTGGAAGTCGTCACTGCTCAGCCGGTGTAGTACCGTCTCGTCGATGGAAGTTGCGTTTGACGATCTTGGTCCACGATCGAGCACCGCGAGCTCGCCGAAGAAGTCGCCGGTCTTCAACTCCGCCAGCGTGACCGGCGTCGCGTCGTCGTCGAGCACCCAGATGCGCACCGAACCGCTATCGACGACGTACAGCGCATCGCCCTTGTCGTTCTCCATGAAGATCGTTTCGCCGGGACCGAAGGTCACGTGCTCGACGCGGGTAGCAAGCCGTTCGAGCTCGTCCGCCTCCAGGCGTTTGAAGAGCGAAACGTGCGCGAGACTCTCGGCTTTTTCACTCAGGGGCGGATTATTGGACAGGGGATCTTCGTTCACGTCACCTCCTGCTGTGTTTTGTGCTTCTTTGTGACACTCACTTGGCTTTGGACTTGTACTTCGTTCCGTGCCGCTCGGCAGCTTCTTCGACCGAGTGCGTCGCGGTGAGATTGTCGTCTGTGCGCGCGAGTTCGATCAGTTTACGATAGTACTTCTGCAACGAAGCGATCTCGGCTTCACTCAAGTCTTCGACGTCGATCAGCCGGTTACTGGCGCCCTGCATTGCAGCGACGATCTCGTTGAGCTTCAGGTGAATCGCCAGCGCGTCTTTGTTTTGCGCACGTTGAATCAGAAAAACCATCAGGAACGTAACGATCGTCGTTCCGGTATTGATCACGAGTTGCCACGTGTCGGAATAATGGAAAACTGGTCCACTCACCAACCAGATCAGGACCACCAAAACCGCGACGATAAAAGCGAACGAAGTGCCGGTCGCTTTCGTCGCCTGATACGAAAACCGCTCGAGCAGTCTGCCGAGTTTTGTCTCTTTCTTTCCAGCCATTGATCCTCCTAAAAGGACTCGTGGAAAAAGGAGGGGGCTTCAGGATTTGGCTCGGACGGAGCCGCTGATCTTCTTGCGCGTGGTTTCGCCGGTGTGCAAAACGGGGAGGCCCTGGTCCACGTCTGAATGGGGTTGAGGGATCACGTGGGTGGCCACAACTTCACCGACTCTTCTGCCCGCTGCGGCGCCTGCATCCACCGCCGCCTTAACGGCTGCAACGTCGCCACGCACAATCGCGGTCACGAGTCCGGCGTCGATCTTTTCCCAACCGACCAGACGAACGTTCGCAGCTTTGACCATCGCGTCCGCGGCTTCGATCATCGCGACGAGGCCGCGACATTCAACCATTCCGAGTGCTTCAGGCATTGCAGTCTCCTAGCAGAGATTAACACGAATCTCGATTCAATTTCGTAGCGAGTGGATCGGCGCGGGAATGTGACCGCCACGGCGAATAAAGTCGGCGCACGAAAAAGCGTTCACCGGCATGATCGGCGCACTGCCCAACAATCCGCCAAACTCAACCACGTCGCCAACGTCTTTCCCGGGCACCGGAATGATTCGCACGGCAGTCGTCTTGTTGTTCATCACACCGATTGCCAACTCGTCGGCAATGATCGCCGCGATCGTTTCGGCGGAAGTTGAACCGGGCACGGCGACCATGTCGATACCCACGGAACACACGCTGGTCCACGCTTCGAGTTTGTCCAACGACAAAGCACCGAGTTGCGCCGCTTCGATCATGCCCGCGTCTTCCGAAACCGGGATGAACGCACCACTCATGCCGCCGACTGAACCACTCGCCATCGCGCCGCCTTTTTTAACCGCGTCAGTCAGCAGCGCGAGCGCAGCGGTCGTTCCGTGCGTGCCGGCACGCTCGAAACCCATCGCTTCGATGATGTTTGCCACTGAGTCTCCGGGAACCGGCGTCGGCGCAAGCGAAAGATCGATGATGCCAAACGGAAGTCCCAACCGGCGCGCTGCTTCGCGGCCGACGAGTTCGCCGGCGCGCGAGAGTTTGAACGAAAGCTTCTTGATCGTTTCCGCGAGTTCCTGCAAAGGCAAACCGCGATCGGCATGACGCACCGCGTGATTGACCACGCCCGGTCCGGAAACGCCGACATTGATCACGGCTCCCGCTTCACTCACGCCGTGAAACGCGCCCGCCATAAACGGATTGTCTTCCACCGCATTCGCAAAACAGACAAACTTCGCGCAGGCGAGTCCGCCCTGATCGCGCGTGCGTTCGGCGGCGTCTTTGATGATGCGGCCGATGTGGGCCACGACGTCCATGTTGATGCCGGCCCGCGTCGTCGCCGCATTGACCGACGAACATAAACGCGCCGTGCTCGACAGTGCTTCCGGGATCGAGTCGAGAAAGAGTTTCTCCGAATGCGTCGCGCCTTTTTGGACCAGCGCCGAATAACCGCCGATGAAGTCAACGCCGACATCTTTGGCAGCGTCGTCGATCGCGCGTGCGAGTTCGACGGGATTTCCTCTCGCACCTTCAGTGAGCAGCGAAACGGGCGTGATCGAGATGCGTTTGTTGGCGACGCGAATACCAAACTCGTTGCCGATCTCGTCGACTGTCGGCACGAGCCGCTCCGCGACGCGCCGAATCTTCTCGCCGGCCCTTTGCGCGATTGCGGTGATGGAGTCGCTGCTGCAATCGAGCAGACTGAGTCCGAGTGTGACCGTGCGCACGTCGAGATGTTCCATCTCGGTCATCGCCACGGTTTGCAGAATTTCGGCTTGAGTGTATTCCATCCGTTTAGCCGATCACTTTGCTGAGAATCAGCAGGACGAGAAACAAGACAAACAACCCGGCGGCAACCAGCACGAAGCGCAAACTCGGGTCGGACGCCGCTTGATCGATCACAACACTCGAGACGTGCTTAATCTTTCCGACACGTTCGTGGACGTTTTCCGCGACGCCTGTTTTGTTGGTTGTTGCGGGAGTTAGAGTGTCACGGATTTGATCGTCGATCTTTTCCCCGCACTGCGGACAGAACGACGCGTTCTGACGAAGCGAGATACCACAATGGGGACAGCGGCGGGCAATCTCAGGCTCAGAAATGGACGGTTCGGGAGTTCTCACACTCTATGCATCGCGTTGAAAAGGTCTTCGCGCTGCGCGTAGATGCGCACGCCCAACTGTTCGCCTGCGCGGCGCAGCCGTTCCTTCAGCTCGGCAGTGCTTTCACGCGCGCGCGATGTGTCGCCGATGATCACCATCGCAAACTTTCCCTGCACCACCGTCTGGTTGATGTCGATAATACTGCAACTGGCGTCGGCGAGGATCTGGGAAACGCCGGCGACGATACCCGGGTGGTCCATGCCGAAGACCGAGATGATCATGCGCTCGGACGATCCCGACGCGCTTGTTTCAGCGCGCCCCGGCTCTGTAACCGCGGGCTTCACCTCGCGGTAAATGTCGGTGACCAACTGCTCCACCATCTGTTCGTTCGCACTCGGTCCTAAACGCTCATAAACCGCGCGAGTTATGCGATAAATCAAATCTTCGTTAGCCATGAGAGCTTAGCGGGGTGGGTATTCAGGGTCTGCCGTTTTCCTGCGCGAGCTGTTTTGCGGCTTCGCGCATTTCGTCCGAGAACGTTTCGCTGATGTCCACGCGATCGACGATGCCGACCACGGCGGCTTCGATCGACATGTCCTGATTTCCGATCGCCGATCTGGCGGCTTTGCCGTAGGCACACATCACCATCTCACCGGTTCCGGCGCCGAGTCGATCGGCGACTACGACGATGTTTTTCGTTGGTTCTTTATCGAGATCGTAAGGATGAACGATGAGGAACCGGACGCCTTCGAGATCGGGCGTCTTCTTGGTGGACCAGACAGTGCCTACTACCTTTGCCAGGAACATTGCGCGTTGAACTTTGTACTTTGAACTTAGATCTTTGCAAAAATCTCCGCCGGCTCACCGATGTCGCGCGCAGCGGGTGTGATTATCGTCTTCGCGTTGATGTAGATCTTATCCCCTTTCTGGATCGCCCGCCGCACGTCTTCTTCGCTGACGAAATCAACCGCGGCTTTGTTGCTGCCGTTAGTTGACGGCGCAGAAGGTTTGCTTACCGGCTCGACAACTTTCGGCGCAGGCACCGGCGCGGGTGCGGTGTACATGCTTCCGGCTTCAGCTTCGGTTTCGACTTCCGGCTTCGGCAAGGGCGACGCTGCTCGCAGAGCTTCATCACGTTTGCCCGCGAGGAAACGATCCACGATCGCCGCGATCTCCTGCCGATCGATCTTGCCGCCAGCAACTACTGGAGCCGCGGCTTGCGTTTGCGGCGCGTTCGCCGCCGGTTGCACGCCAACCGCCGGACGCGCGCTCTTCACCGGACGCGTTTCAAATGCGACGCGTTTGATGTCCATCAAGTGTAGCGGTGAAACGTTGTCCGACGTGACGTTGCCACCCCACGAACCACAACCGAGCGTCATCGACGGCGGCAATGCCGTTGAAAACCCGATCGCCCCGTGTGTTGTCGGCGTGTTCACAGTGATACGCGACGCTGGCATCTCGGCGCCAAACTGCACCGCCGCCTCGCGCGAGCGTGTGTGAATTCCCGCCGTGTGGCCCATGCCACCGTAACCGAGCACTTCCTGACTGCGCTTCGCGCACTGCGCCAAACCGTCGACTACGTAAAAAGCCAGAATCGGCGACAGCTTTTCCATCGACAGCGGATAGTCGCGTCCAACGCCCGCCACGTCCGCGATCAAACAGCGCGTTCCCGGCGGCACGTTCAAGCCGGCCATCTTCGCAATCACTTCAACCGATCGCCCGACAATCGCCGGATTCAATGAACGCTGCGGCGTCGCCACGACTTTGCCGAGTTGCTCAGCTTCCGCCGCGGACAGAAAATGCGCGCCCTGAAGTTTGAACTGTTCGCGAACCGCCTGTTCGATCGGCGCGTCGCAAACCACTGCCTGTTCCGACGCGCAGATGGTCCCGTTGTCGAAACACTTACCAGTCAAAATGTCCTGCACTGCTTTCGGCACGTCCGCGCTTCGCTCGATACAAACCGGAACATTGCCCGGGCCAACACCAAACGCAGGTTTGCCCGACGAATACGCTGCACGCACAAGCCCGATGCCGCCCGTCGCGAGAATCACGGCAGTCTGCTTGTGCTTCATTAAAGTCTCGGTGCCTTCGATCGTCGCCGTCGACATACAACCGATCGCGTCGGCCGGCAGACCTTCTTTGACGCCCGCCTCGCGCATCACGCGCGCCGTTTCGTTGATGCACTTCGCGGCCGATGGATGCGGCGACAGCACCACCGTGTTGCGCGACTTGATCGCGATCAGGATCTTGAAGATCGCAGTCGAGGTTGGATTCGTGGAAGGAATGATCCCGGCGACAACACCACGCGGGCTGGC
>DATELP010000220.1:0-9233 GCA_035276425.1 Pyrinomonadaceae bacterium | reverse complement strand
AGAGTTTCAACTCACCGAAGCGTTGCTGGAGCACGACGAGTATTTCTCGCTGTGGCGTTCGCACCACATCAAGATGGTCGAGCGCATGGTTGGCGCAAAGCGCGGTACCGGCGGCTCCGAAGGAATCGGTTACCTGAAGACGACGCTCGACAAGAAGTTCTTCCCGGCGATCTGGGAAGCGCGCACCTATCTCGACATCAAACACGGCAGCAGCGGCTGCCCGTTCGCGCATTGAGAAACCGTTGAAACGGTTTCCTCGTTCTCTCCAACCCGCAACACCCGGCTAAAGCCGGGTGAGAATGAGAGAGGAACTCCAAAGACTTATGCAAGACAGACGAGCAGCACCACGCGTGAGAGTGAATCTGCCGGCCCGCTGGGAAGGTGTGCTCGCGCGCGAGACGGCGACCGTGACCGACATCAGCCGCAACGGATGCTTCGTGTTGACTGGCGGCAAAGTCGAAGTCAAGGAATTGGTAAGTTTGGACATTCAACTCACCGATACACAGGTCGTACACTTTTGGGCCGAAGTCGTCGACGCAGCTTCCGAGATCGGCTTCGCGCTCAAGTTCAACTCCAGCACTCCCGAAGACGAAAGCATGCTCACCGCCTTTCTCGACAAATTCTTCCAGTCAGACGCGCAACCGACATCATGACGCCTTCCTTTCCCGAGCGGTTCAACATGGCCGATTACTTCCTCTATCACAATCTCGAGGAAGGACGCGAAAACAAAACCTGTCTCTATTTTGAGGATCAAAAGTGGACCTACGGCGAGACGGCGCGTTTGTCGAATCGCGTGGGAAATGCGCTGCGTGAGTTGGGCGTGGAGATTGAAGATCGCGTGTTGATGGTGCTGCCTGATTGTCCGGAGTTTGTGTGGACATGGTTTGGTGCGGCGCGTATTGGCGCGGTGATCACGATGGTGAATCCGCTGCTGCCTGCGTCGGATTACGAATATTATCTTGATTACACGCGCGCGCGGGTGGCGGTGGTCTATGAGTCGGTGTTGCCGGCGTTTGCAGAGGCGGCGAAGGGTGCGCGGTATTTGCGCGGCGTCCTGGTGGTTGGCCAAACAGAAGGGATTTCAAAACCCGATCGGGTTTCTTGCGTCAGTTTCAAAGATGCGATTGACGCTGCTGGAGACGAGTGTACACCTGCCGATACACGTCGTGACGACATTGCGATCTGGTTGTTCACTTCTGGTTCCACGGGGCATCCAAAAGGTGCGGTCCATTTACAACACGACCTGCCTTACAACACCGAAGTCTTTGCGAAGGCGACGATGGGCGTCAACGCAGATGACTTAACCGTATCAGTTCCGAAATTGTTTTTCGGTTACGCTACGGGCACCAATCTCCTGTTCCCGTTTGCTGTCGGTGGCGCGACGGCGCTGTTTTCCGAACGCTCAACCGCGGAGAAGATGTTTGAGGTTATCAAACGCTATCGGCCAACGATCCTCACGACCGTTCCGACGATGATCAACTCCATGCTGAACGTGCCGGGCGCTTCGAAAGTCGATCTTTCCAGTCTGCGGTTTTGTTACTCAGCGGGTGAAGCGCTTCCGATCGAACTTTACGAACGTTGGATGAGCACGTACGGCGTGGACATCTGCGACGGCATCGGCTCGGCGGAGATGTTTCACATCTACATCACGAATCGTCCGGGCGACATCAAGCCCGGCAGTCTCGGGCGCATCGTTGAAGGTTACGAAGCGAAGATCGTCGATGCGGACAGCAATGAAGTTCCTGTTGGCGAGATGGGAACGTTGAAGATTAAAGGCGACTCCGCCGCGCTCTGCTATTGGAACGCGCATGAGAAGTCGAAAGACACTTTCGCCGGTGATTGGTGTACGACTGGCGACCAGTTCCACGTCGACGCGGACGGTTATTACTGGTATCACGGCCGCACGGACGACATGCTGAAAGTGTCGGGTGTGTTTGTCGCACCCGCGGAGATCGAGAATTGTTTACTGCAACACGCGAGCGTACTCGAGTGCGCGGTCGTGGGCCACGAATTTGACGGATTGGTGAAGCCGAAAGCCTTTGTTGTGCTGCGGGAAGGAATTACAGGATCTGATCAACTCGCCAATCAAATTAAACAGTTCGTAAAAGATCGTATTGCCGTCTACAAATATCCCCGCTGGGTAGAATTCGTGTCATCTGTGCCTAAAAACGACCGCGGCAAAATCGACCGCAAGAAATTAAAAGCCACGGACTAACACAGACGAACACGGACGTCATAAATGAGTAAAACGGTCCGTGTCTGTCTGTGTTTATCTGTGGCTTATCTTCTTCTTTCGAGATCGTAATCGCGCAAGCGGCGATAGAGAGTCGAAGGTGAGATGCCGAGGATTTCGGCGGTCTTTCCACGATGCCAACCGGTCTTTTCCAGCGCCGCGAGAATCTGTTGCCGCTCGACTTCTCTTAACGAACCTGTGTTTGCCGGCGCAGCAGCGACAGGCAACGGCGCTTCACCCGGAACCACAGCAGCCGGAACCACACCCGGCGCAGCGGGTTGGACCACCACCGGCCGCGTAACTTCAGGCGGCAACTCGGTCAGCGTGATGCGTCCGTTGTTCGACAAAATCACTGCACGTTCCAAACAGTTCTTCAACTGCCGCACATTTCCCGGCCAGTGATACGCGCGCAACGCCATGAAAGTCTCTTCAGTGAGCTCCGGCGGATGCGTGCCCGCGATCAGCTTCAGCAAATGTCGGGTCAACGGCTCGATGTCTTCCGGCCGCTCACGCAACGGCGCGAGGCTGATCTGAAAACCATTGATGCGATACAGCAAATCCGATCTGAACACACCGTCATTCACGACCGTGTCGAGATTGCGATTCGTCGCAGCCACGATGCGCACGTTAACTTCAACTTTGCGCACGCCGCCAACTCTGAAAAACGTTCGCGTCTCAATCGCGCGCAACAGTTTCGCCTGCAACTGCGCCGGCAACTCCGTTACTTCATCGAGAAACAACGTGCCGCCGTCAGCCAGCTCAATTAGACCAAGTTTGCGGCCCTTCGCGCCTGAAAACGCACCGGCTTCGTAACCAAACAATTCCGACTCGAGCAACGACTCCTGAAACGCCGCGCAGTTGAGATCGACAAACGACGCGTCCGCACGATTCGACAACCGGTGAATCGCATGGGCCACCAACTCTTTTCCCGTACCCGACTCGCCCGTGATCAGCACCGACGCTTCTGACGGCGCAACACGCTCGATCAACCGGATCGCTTCCTTCATCAACTCCGAAACAGAAACGATCTCCGGCAACGCAGATTGTCGCGCGAGTTGTTCGCGCAAACGCGTGTTGTCAACGCGCAGCCGGCGCTTGTCAGCGGCCTGCTTCACGCGCACGTCGAGTTCGGAAATCGTGTAGGGCTTCGTGAGGTAATCGTAAGCGCCGAGCTTCATCGCTTCGACGGCAGTCTCAACCGTCGCCTGGCCCGTCAACATGATCACTTCGGGGGGGTTGGGCCGTTGATGCACGCGGCGCAGCAGTTCCATGCCGTCGATACGCGGCATGTTGATGTCACACAGCAAAACGTCGACGTTGCTCTCTTCCAGCTTGCGCAGGGCGGCTTCGCCGTCGGGCGCTGCCTGCACCCGGTAGCCCAAACGCTCCAACTCCTTTTGCAGCACCAGCCGGAGGTTGGCCTCGTCTTCTGCAATCAGAATGCGTGCTTGCTGCTGTTGCTCACTCAACCGTCGAGTCCTCGTTTTGCTTGATTGCGGGAAGAGTAATGGTGAACGTGGTGCCTGTTCCCATTGTCGATTGCACGTCGAGGGTACCGCCGTGCTCGGTTAAGATACCATAACATACCGCAAGGCCGAGACCTGTTCCGCGCCCGACTTCCTTGGTCGTGTAGAATGGCTCGAAGATTTTCGGCAGGTTTTCCGGCGCAATTCCGACGCCTGTGTCAATCACTTCAACCACGACTTTCACGCCGTCGTTGCGCGCTGTGATCGACAGAGAACCACTGTCGCCCATCGCATCAAACGCGTTCGCAGCCAGCGCGATCACCGCCTGTTGCAACTGTCCCGGGTCGCCCGAAACCGGACTCAGATCGGGAACTATATCGAGTTTGAATTCGACGTCCTTGCTGCGTTTTTGATGCGAAAGCAAGCGGGCCGCGGATTGAATTACATCGCCGAGACTGATCAATACGTGTTGGGATGTGCGCGTGCGGCTGAAGTCCAGCAGGCCCATCGTGATGCTCTTGCAACGAAACGCTTCGCTCCGAATTAGACCAAGATACTCGCGCAAGTCGTCTTTAGACGGCGAGCCGTCAAACTCGCCTTCGTTCAACCGTGCTTCGAGTGATTCGGCGCACGCTGAGATCGTGGCGAGCGGGTTGTTGATCTCATGGACCACGCCAGCGGCAAGCCGGCCCACAGCGGCTAACTTTTCCGCACGTGCCGCTCCACGGTTTGCTTCGACACGCTCCGTTACGTCCTCGCCGACAGTGATCACGTGGCTCACCTGGCCCGTCATGTCGGCCCACATCGGAATCTTGCTGATCACCCAGTGTCGAATGTCGCCTTTGGGAGTCGGAGTCTCCTGTTCGATGCGTTCGATCTCGCCGCTTTCGAAGACGCGCGAAAACTCTTCTTCGAGCATTTCGCGTGGTTGACGAGTCAGCACGTTGAAGACGTTTTTGCCGAGCACGGAACCGCGCGGAATGCCGAGTTCGCCGAGTTCGCGATTGCGGTTCCAGGCGACGACGCGATACTGGCGATCGATCGCGTATAGCGATAGCGGCAGGCTGTCGACGATCGCTTCGATGAACCGCTTTTGTGCCTCGCTTTCAGCAGTGCGGCGTTCGACTTCTCTCGCGAGGCTTAGTGAAGTGTCGCGTGCAGCTTGATAGAGCGAACAGATGTGCGCGGCGAGTGACGTTTGTTGGGCGGCGGCGTCGATTAAACGGCGTTCGGTCTCACCACACTGTTCGCGCAGATCGAAGGCGACGATCAGCGCGCCTTTGGCCCGGCCGGCGAAGCGGAACGGGGATATGTATTCCGCGGTGTGAATGTCGTCGCGGAGATAAAAATCGGATTTCTGTGTGATCAGCGAAGACGTTGTCGAGTCGGAGGACGCGAGCCACTCCTGTAGGGCTTCGAGGTTCAACAGCGCTTGATCGTCGGCGCTTCCTTCGCGATCGAAAACGCAGAGCACGTTTTTGTCGCGGCCGACGGTTACGTAAGCGGCGCAGAGAGAGGCATCGAGCGCGTCGTATGTGGCGCCCGCGACGCGTCGTACGAGTTGTTCGGGTTCGAGTGCGCGCAGCAAGCCGCGGCCGATATCGGATAGAAAGCGGAGTTCGCGGTTGCTGCCGATCAACGCCCACTCGCGTTGCGACGTGCGCACGTGCAGACTGACGCGCGAGAGCAACTCGCCGGGTGTGGAGGGTTTCGTTATGTAGTCGTCGGCGCCGGCGGTGAACGCTTGTACCTTGCGTGCTTCATCGTCGCTTTCCGAAAGCGCGATGATCGGTAGCTTGCTGGTGGTTGGTTGGGCGCGGAGTAGTTTGCAAAGCGCGAGGCCGTCGACGCCCGGCATCTCGAGATCGAGCGCCACGAGATCGCAGCGAACGCCTTTCAGGACGCGCAAGGCGGAGGCGGCTTCGTTGGCGGTGACGACGCGGTACTTTGCGGTTTCGAAGATCTCGCGCAGCCGTTCGCGGGCGGCGTGGTCGTCATCAACAATTAAGAGGGTAGCATTTTGGTTTTCGGCGGGCGATACCATTCCTGGCCACAGATTACACAGTTTGAAACTGTGGCCGCAAGGATATTCGAGGCCAACACCGAAGGCGTTCGCGAGTTTCAGCCCAGGGTTGCTTCAACCCTGGGTAAAGAAAAAGGAAGCCCACCAACGCTGAAAGCGTTGGCTAACCGGTGCGTAAAGTTCGCCAACGCTTTCAGCGTTGCATACGTTTTTGTTCTTGCTTTCCAGGGTTGAAGCAACCCTGGGCTGAAATTAGCAAACGCCTTCGGCGTTAACAGTGTCGCGGCAGTGTGGCTGTTAGGCTACGGTGCGTTCCAGTTCACCGACGGTGCGCTCTAGTTTGTGGCTGGACTTCATGCGGTACATCTTTTCGTCGGCGGCGACGACGAGTTGGTCCAGGGTGTCGCCGTCGATGTTGAAGGTCGCGGTCCCAACACTAATCCCCACGCGCGCGTAGCGATTCCGCCCAACCATCAACGAAAACTTCGACACCGCATTCTCAATCCGACGGCACAGCTCATCCACTTGCGAACCACCCATCTCCTGCACCAGCGCCACAAACTCATCCCCACCATAACGCGCCAGAAAATCATATTCGCGAAGCTGTCCCTCGATGATGTGGGCCACCTCGCGCAACATCTTGTCGCCCGCCTTGTGACCAAACGTATCGTTCACGCTCTTAAACTCGTCGAGGTCGAGCATCATCACCTGAAACGCACGATCCGTGCGGCGCGCGCGTGCGGCTTCTTCATCAAACCGCAAAGACAAATAACGCGCATTCGGCAACCCCGTCAGCGGATCAGTCAACGCATTCGACTCAGCCGCAGCGTGCTGCATCGCGTTGCCAAGCGCATCGGCAGCAAGACGCGTTACCGTCTCCAGCAAGCGCATGTGATCGTCCGTGTACTGCTCGAGCTCGGTCGAATAAACCGACAACGCGCCGAGCAACACGTCATCCTTGAACAACGGCAGCGTCGCCATCGAACGATACTTGATGCCGGCTTCAGGATTGATGTCCGTGAAATCAAGACTCGGATGAAGCTGATTCACCGGCCGCCGATTAGCGAGCGCAAATCCCGTCACGCCTTCACCGAGCACAACACAGCGCGACGCGAGTTTCTGCGCGTTCTTCCCAACGACGTGACGCGCAGTCGCGTAGCCTTTCGCATCGTCGTAGAAATAGACCGCACACGTGTCGAACGGAACGACGTGGCCCACTTTGTCAACGAGGATCTCGAGCGTGTGTTCGATGTTCAGCGACGTACCAAACGTACGCGCGATCTCATACAACGCATAAACCTCACGATGCGCTTTCTTGATCTGATCGTAAGCGATGTAGGAACCGCGTTCGCGCGTCTGGTCCAGATCGATCTCGCTCAACTGAAGCGGCGGCTCGGGAAGGTGGTTAACAGGCTGATGTTGCAAACCCAACGTTTCGATCTGCAACTCGAAATGCGGCAGATGGTTGATGAACTGTTCGACCACGATCGGATCGAAATGTATTCCCGAGCCACGCAACAGCAACGCAGTCGCTTCGCCTAAAGTCATGCCGCGCCGGAAGGGGCGGTCTTCACGCACCGAGTCGAAACAATCCACAACGGAAATGATCCGCGCAGTGATCGGAATCTGCTCGCCACGCAGTTTGTCGGGATAACCGCGGCCGTCCCATTGCTCGTGATGATGCCGAATGATCGGAATCACCGGATAAGGAAAGTTCACACGAGCGAGGATCTGCGCGCCCACGACCGTGTGAATCTTCATCTTCTCAAACTCGGCCGGAGTCAAAGGCCCGGGCTTGTTCAAGATGTGGGGCGGCACCGCGAGTTTGCCCACATCATGAAGTAGCGCGCCGGCTTTCAGAGCAGCGATTTCGTTTAGCGACAGTCCAAACACTTCGCCCATTCCCGCGGCGTAGATCTGCACGCGGCGAACGTGACAATGTGTCGTTTGATCTTTCGCGTCGATCGCGGTGGCGAGCGCTTCGGCAGTCGCGAGGTGCAAACGCGAGAGCGCTTCAACCTCGTCTGTCTTTGCCTGGAGACGCGTGCGCGCGCTGCGATAAATCAGATAGGTTACGAGAATCGAGATGGGAACGAGAACGAAGTAAAGAAGCGGGAAAGTGCCGTAGATCAGTTCGATTGTGAGCGGTACGATCAGCAGGACCCACAGAATCCATAGCTGATTCGTAAACCACCATTGAGCCAGAGCATCACGTAGAGAAACATGGGGAGAAACATAGGGAGGAGCCTGCCCCACCGGATGGTGGATGGATTCAAACCTTGGGGGATTGTCCATTTGTTCTCCTAAACGCGACCGTGTTCTCTGCGCACTCGAATCTTCTCTCACGCAGACTGGCGCCGGAGACAAAGCTGGGAGCAACTCAACTTCATCCCCGGCAAATCGGGCAAGTGGCAGTCTCGTCTGGGGCGAGACTGCCGTGCTGGGTGAGATGTGTAGAACGCGCCGGGCTAGTGACGCGTTCTCAGTTGTCATAGAACTTGGTTGCGGCTACGGACTCCGTGCGGAGAGCCCGCGAAGCCAGTCGGCCTCTGCGCCGCGCTATCCCTATTCTCAACTCGCGTGCCGCAATTGTTTCCTAGAAAATTCGCGATCTCATTGGTGCTTCTTTCAATTCGACAGGTCAGACTGAACTTCGTCTGTCAGTTTGCTCTAAAGTTTTGAGTTCAGCCTTTAGGCTGCCGCTTTCAAGCAGCAAGCTAAAGCTTGAACTCAGAACGCAGCCTCAGTTTTCTGGGGACGTTTGACAACAATTAAGCGGCACTGCAAGCTCATGCGGAATGGCCGAATCAATCGTTGAGAAAAAGAATCCCCCGACTTACAAACCAGTCGGATACATCGACCTGCTCCGTCGCAATCGCTCCTTCAGACAACTGTGGCTCGGCCAGGTCGTCAGTCAGATGGGCGACTGGTTCGACACCATCGCGCTCTACACGATCATTCTCAACTTAACCGGTTCGGGTCGCGACGTCGGTTTGCTACTCGTCGCGCGCTTCCTGCCGAGTTTTCTTTTCGGTCCACTATCGGGCGTCGTTGCCGATCGTTTCAGCCGGCAGCGAATCATGATCGTCACTGACATCCTGCGTGCGCTCGTCGTGCTCGGATTTCTATTCGTGCGGACCCCGGATCAACTCTGGATCGTTTACGTTCTGACAGTTTTCCAACTCGGACTCTCGACTTTCTTCGAACCCGCCAAAACGGCCGCGATTCCCTCGATTGTTGAAGACCGCGAACTCGTCGCGGCAAATGCGATCTCATCGGTGACCTGGTCGGTCATGCTCACGCTCGGCGCTGCGATCGGCGGTTTAATTACCGGATGGTTTGGAACTGACGCCGCGTTCATTCTCGACGCTGCGAGCTATCTTTTGTCGGCGGCGCTGATCGCCAGCATCCGCGTGCAGAAGCGCCGCAAACGCGAACGGCAGAAGCTGACAGTCGGACGCGCGCTCGGCATCACCGAGACGATCGAAGGCATTCGCTACGTTAAGGATCG
>DATELP010000219.1:0-17955 GCA_035276425.1 Pyrinomonadaceae bacterium | reverse complement strand
AGCCGGTCGGGTCGACGGGAATAGAACTTGGGTGTCATCAGGGCCTACTTACCTTTCTTTAGGGATTGCTCACCTGGCGGTGAGTGGAACTCCAAAAACCTCTCCTCTGCTCGAAAAACCAAAACCTTTCAAGCTCGCGCTTGGCCTCGCGACAACTGACTGCAACATTGAGGTGGGAAGATTTCCCTAAACGGCGGTCCCTGGGGACATTGATTCGAGACCGGCATGAATATAACATCGGGACTCTCCCACGGGCAACAAAAAAGTAATTGATTATACATATTTCACTGGAAGGTTTCGCAACACTCTACTATGAGATTTCCAGCACTCGTCGAAAGCTTCCGAGCCCGCCTGCTCCTCCTCCTGGCTCTAATGCTCGGTTTCACACTCGGAATTCAGTACTACTTCAACCTGCGCACGGTTAAGAACAACGCCAGAATGATCATCGAGCAGGAACAGGCGATCATGAGCGGCATCGCCCTCGGCCTCGACAGTATTCAGAGCGATAAGTACCTCGATGAAATCTTCAGCAGCGTCAAAGATCCACTGCTCAACACCGCAAACGTGCGCGTTAAAAACATTCTCGTCGTCGACGACAGCGGCAATGTAATCGACAGCCTTCAGCGCGAGTACGTCCCGAAACAACGGCCCGACAACACTCCTGAATACGTTCAGTTCCAGGACTTGCAAGTGCCGCCGTTGCGCAGCGCCGTTCAATACACCAGCGGACGGGAGCAATTGCCGGCCTGGATTCCGCCCCCGACCAGCGCCGACTTCGGCGCCGCCGGAGCCATCTACTTTCCAGTACAGACCGATCAAGGCCGCCGTTTCATAATCGTGGTCCTCGATTCGGCAAATAGCCTGACCAACATCTTCGAACGGCAGGCCACGCGCTCGGCCTTATATACGCTCGCCGTTCTATTTTTCACCACCATAGTTACCGGATACTTCGTCTGGCGCTTTACCCGGCCCATCAAGCAACTCTCGATCGCCGCGCGCAAAGTCGCGGGCGGAGATTTCAACGTTCAGGTCGATTCGGAACGTCGGGACGAGATGGGCACGCTCGCTGCGGCGTTCAACGAGATGACCGGTCAACTCGGTCGCGCACGCGAACTCGAGAGCCAACTGCACCAGGCTGAAAAAGGCGCTGTTGTGGGCCGGTTAGCCGCCGCCATCGCCCACGAGATTCGCAATCCGCTTAACTACATCAACCTGACGCTCGATCATCTGCGCTCGTCGTTCGGTCCGGCAGATCCGGCGAAACGAACAACCTTCGTCCAGCTTACCGATCAACTCAAAGCGGAAGTCGCGCGCATCAATCGTCACATCACCGACTTTCTGAAATACTCGCGACCGTCGAAGCTCGAGTTGCAGGATTTAGATATCCGTGCCGAGGCAGAGGATGCTTTGCGAATTGTCGAAGTTCGGGCCAGTGAGTGTGGCATCGACACAAAAATCGAACAGGACGGTACGCTGGCGCACGTGATGGGCGACCGCGACTCGCTGCGTTCGGTGTTTACTAATCTGGTGATCAATGCGGTCGAAGCGATCGATGGCGAAGGCGGTAGTGTTTCGATCCGTCTTTCGAACACGGACCAAAACTCTGTTAAGGTAGAGGTCATCGATACAGGACGCGGCATTTCCCCTGAAGACATCTCGAAAGTGTTTGAGCCGTACTTTTCGACGAAAGAGACAGGCACCGGATTGGGCCTGGCGATTGTGAAGAAGGCGATCGACGATCACGGCGGCACGATCAGCGTCGCGTCGAAAGAAGGCAGCGGTACTACGTTCACCATAATCCTACCGTCAAGAGAGAAGGTACATGGCACGCAAGAGCATACTGGTAGTTGACGACGAAAAAGCGCAAAGAGAAATCCTGGAATTGATTCTGTCCGACGAAGGCTACGACGTGACCACGGCTGCGTCGGGCGAAGCTGCTTTGAAGTTCGCGAAGGACCGCCGGTTTGATCTCGCGTTGACGGATCTGAAGATGACCGGCATGGACGGGATCGAGTTGCTGCAACACCTGCTCGCTTACGACTCGTCGATCATCGTGATCCTGTTGACCGCGCACGGCTCTATCGAGTCGGCAAAGGAAGCTTTGCGGCGCGGCGCGTTTGACTATCTCGAAAAGCCGTACGACAAAGCCGCACTGTTGGAAACGATCAATCGCGCACTGGATCGTCTCGACGCGATCGACAGTGAAATCATCTCCGGGTCGCCGAAGATGGAGTCGGTGAAGAAGATGATTTTGAAAGTCGCGCGTTCCAATTCGACGGTGTTGATTCGTGGCGAGTCGGGAACCGGAAAAGAGTTGATCGCGCGTGCCGTTCACAATCAGTCGCCGCGCGCTGACGAGATGTTTCAAGCGGTTAACTGTGCGGCGATCAATGAGAACCTGCTCGAGTCGGAACTGTTTGGACACGAGAAAGGATCGTTCACTGGCGCGCACGCTGAGAAGAAAGGCCTGTTTGAGATTGCGGATCGCGGTACGTTGTTTCTCGACGAGATTGCCGAGCTCGACGTCGGTATTCAAGCGAAGCTTCTGCGCGCGCTTCAGGAACGTAAGATCAGGCGCGTTGGTGGAACTCACGAGATCAGTGTTGACGTGCGGGTGATCGCGGCGACGAATCGCGACCTGCGGGCGATGGTTTCTGACGGACGTTTCCGCGACGACCTTTACTATCGCATCAACGTGCTCTCGATCGACGTGCCGCCGTTGCGCGAGCGGCGCGAGGACATTCCGGTCCTTATTGATTACTTCCTGAAGAAGCACACGAAGAACACTTCGCGGCTGATCACCGGCCTGACGCCGGAGACGCGCAAGTTGATGGTTGATTACAGCTGGCCCGGCAATGTGCGCCAGCTTGAGTCGGCAATCGAACGTGCGATCCTGCTGGCTGAAGGCGACAAGATCACGTTGGAAGACTTGCCGACGGAAGTGCGCCAGGATGTTGGACCAGCGTCCGAAGGAGCGTTCAAGCTACCGGCGGAAGGAATCAACTTCGAGGACGTCGAGCGCAATCTGATCACGCAAGCGATGGAGCAGACGGACTACAACATCACGAAAGCGGCAAAGCTGCTCGGCCTCACGTTTCGCACGCTTCAGTATCGACTGGAAAAGTTCGGCATCAAGAAACCCGACGGCACTGACGGTTCCGAAGAAGAGTAGCCACAAAGAAGCACAAACCTGATCTTTTGTGCTTCTTTGTGGCTCAGTTCCTAGTATTTTTGACAGTGGCAGTCTCTTAACACACCTCCAATACTCACGATGGAGGTGTGTTATGTCCAATAAAAAAACTCTTCACGAAGATCCACTCGCCGATACCACCCAGGTAATCTCGCCCGATGTTCCACGCGGTGTTGATCGTCGCAGTTTTCTGATGCGGAGCGCGGTCGTCGGTGCGGCTGCCGTGATGACCGGCAAAATTGTGCCCGCACGTAGTCGGACTCTGAAGGCTTTCAGCGAGTCGCTCCCCGACCAGGCCCAGGGAGCTGCGCCTCCACTATCCGCCGATCTGGCGGTCGCCCAGAAGAGTAAGGGACCTGTGTTAACCACCCTCGACGAGTTCTACAAAGTCGGACCTGGTCCATCAAGCTCTCACACCATCGGCCCGATGCGCATCACGTACGACTTCTATCAAAGGGCAACGAAACTACCCGCCGACAAACTCGCCAAAGCAACAGCAATGAAGGTTCACCTGTTCGGCAGTTTGAGTGCCACCGGCAAAGGCCATGGCACCGAACGCGCGGCGCTTGCCGGCATCGTCGGCAAAGAACCGGCGACCGTCGATCCGAAGTTTCTCGACAGCTTGCGCGACAAGCCAGATCAGGTCTTTCCGGTGAAGCTCGGTTCGGCTACGTTCAACGTCAGTCTTAAAGACATCATTTACGATGCGACCAAGGGCGACTTCAAACACCCGAACACGATGATCTGCAAGCTCATGGCCGGAGACGAGGTGTTGCTCGAGCAGGAGTATTACTCAGTCGGCGGCGGTTTCATCGAGTGGAAAGGTTACACACCGCCGAAGAAGAACGCGCCGAAGTATCCGTTCGCCACGATGAAAGAACTTCGGGCGCACGCGGAGGGCAACAAGATTTCGATCGCAAAAGTAATGCTCGCCAATGAGATGTCGATCGCCGGCAGGACGGAAGAGGAGGTGTACGCCTTCGTTGACAAGATCATCAACGCCATGGTCGCGACCGTAAAGTCCGGTCTGAGCATGCCGGAAGATGATGTGCTGCCTGGTCCAATCAAACTCCACAGTAAAGCAGCAACCGTCTACAAGCGCGCGTTGGACGATTCATATCAATCGGACCGCGGTATCGGCGTTCTGTCGGCTTATGCGTTAGCAGCATCCGAAGAAAACGGACGCGGCCATCTTGTGATCACGGCTCCCACCGGCGGCTCCGCGGGTGTGATGCCGTCTCTGGTCTATGGACTCATTGAGAACCGGAAGCTCCCACTTCAAAAGGTCCGTGACGGAATGATGGCGGCTGCGGCGATCGGCTATCTATGCAAGCACCACGCAACGTTGTCGGCTGCTGAAGGTGGTTGTCAGGCTGAGATCGGCGTGGCGTCATCTATGGCTGCGGCATTAATTGCAACCGCTTACGACGCAGAAGCGCGGGTCGTCGAGAATGCTGCTGAATCAGCTCTCGAGCATCATCTTGGCATGACGTGCGATCCGGTCGCTGGATACGTGCAGGTTCCGTGTATCGAGCGCTGCGCGTTCGGCGCTGTCAAAGCATGGGCCGCGTACGCGCTCGCTACTAATGAGATCGCGTCCAGACATCGCGTCGACTTTGACGCCACCGTGCAGGCGTTGGCCCAAACGGCTAAGGACATGAACAGCAAGTACAAGGAGACCAGCGAGGCCGGACTGGCCCTCTCCGTGGTGCTCTGCTGATCTCGCGACGTTAATCTTTGACGCTGGCAGCAAGTGGTGGTGAATCTGCGCAACTACAGAGAAGTTAAGACACCAACTTTGTGTTAACTCTCTCGTCATGAAAACCAGGTGGGTTCCAACATTCTTAGCCGTGGCGCTGGTTGCTGGCGCACTGGCCACACGATCGAGCACAACAGCCTTCGAATTACCTTCACTACAAGAGGGTTCAGTCAAAAACGTCGTGCTGGTCCATGGTGCGTGGGCCGATGGCTCTGGTTGGAAGAGTGTTTACGACATCCTGACCAAAGCCGGTTACAACGTGACTATCGTGCAGGAACCCGAAACTTCCTTTGAGGACGACGCAGCCGCGACGAAGCGAGCTATCGCGCAACAGGATGGACCATGCATTCTGGTCGCTCACAGTTACGGCGGGTCAGTGATCACTGAAGCCGGTTCGGATCCAAAGGTTGCAGGATTGGTTTACATCGCGGCCCACATGCCGGACGTTAATGAAACTGAAGCTGATGGCGGAAAACGTTTTCCCAGTGACCTCAGCAAATCCACCGCTATGAAAACGACCGCCGACGGTTTCACGTATCTTGATCCCGCACAGTTTCATCAATACTTCGCTGCCGATCTTTCTGTTGAGCAGGCGGCGTTCATGGCGCGCTCGCAAGTGCTGAACAAAGCCGAGAACTTCAAAGCAATGATCACGACCGCGGCGTGGAGAATCAAACCGAGTTGGATGTTGGTAGCCGGTTCAGACAGGACGATCAATCCCGACCTCGAACGCTGGTATGCCAAACGAGCGAACAGCCGCGTAGTCGAAGTCGCCGGTGCAAGCCATTGCGTCTACATCTCTCATCCGAAAGAAGTGGCAGCGCTCATTCAGGAGGCTGCGAGAGACGCGGGAAGTAGAAAGAGTTTCTAAATTTCGAGCGGAGCTGGCCAGGACCAACTCCGCTCGCTGTCCTTATTAAGTTCCCCAAACTCTCACCCAATCAACTTGCAACTGCTGTGGGAAGACAGTGCTGGCGTCGGGACTGCCGACAAAGTTTCCACCAACCGCGACGTTGAGGATGATGAAGAACGGTGCTTGAAACTCGGAGGTGCTGTTAATTCCACCCGCGATGTTTGCCTCCGCATACTGGATGCGATCGACGTACCACCGGATCGTGCTTCCGGTGCGCGAGATCGCAAACGTGTGAAAGCCCGCCGTGAGTGAGCTCGACGAATTGAAGATTCCGCCGAACGAAACGTGTTGTCCACCCGCGTCGGCCCAGTGAATCGTGCCGAAGTTTCGCGCCGGGTTCTGACCTTGGATTTCCATGATGTCGATCTCGCCGCACGAGGGCCAGCCGACGGTGCTGATGCTGTTGCCGAGCATCCAGAACGCGGGCCAGATTCCCTGCCCTTCGGGCGCGTTGATGCGAGCTTCGACCCAGGTGTTGATGCCGAACGATTGTTTGCCCTGTGTTTTCAGACGAGCGGAGGTGAATTGGTTTCCACCAAAATTCTCTCGCCGGGCTTCGATCGTCAACAGGCCGTTTGCGACTCGGGCGTTCTCCGGTCTGTTGGTGTAGTTCTGAAGTTCGTTGTTGCCCCAGCCGCCGCCACCGAGATCGAAGCCCCAGTTTGCGGTGCTGATCGTTGAGCCGTTGAACTCATCGGACCAGACGAGGCGCGAAAAACCCGGAGGCGATCCTGGCGCCGGCGCTGTGCCGACTGCGCCCCACGTAAACTGCTCCCACGTATTTGCGACTGTGCGATCGCTCACGAGTGGTGCGAACGTCGCGCGTGCGAGATCTGCTGAGACGAAACGATTGGTCGCTCTGTTTCGTAACGTGAAGGCGCCGCCTGTGATGTCAGTCCAGGTGAATTGCTCCCACGTGCCGAAGGACGGCCGATCGGCGACGAGTGGCGCCCACGCACCACGATTCTGATCGGCCGATACAAACAACCCGGTTCCGATAGATCTGAAAGCGATGAATCCACCGCCGGCGTCGACCACTTGAAACTGCTCCCACGCATCGGTAGTCGATCGATCCGAAACCAGCGGCGCCCATGCTCCACGAGCCTGGTCCGCCGACACGAACAGTCCGGTCGCCGATGCGCGTATCCAGATGGTTTGTCCCACCGGCGCCGCCGCCTGCACGGCGAGTGTCGATAGTAGTATCGTTAATACTAGAAACAAGATCTTCGCCATAACTGTTTTCCTCCTCAGTTTGGGTGCTCCGCCCCGTTTGAAAGGCAACTGAAAGTAATAGGGGATGCTGTGTCCAGCTCGACGTGCTGAGCGTCACGTGAGAACCAAATGGGAGGCCCTTGGAATGGTTAGGATAATACCACTGATTAGCTTGCGCCTGCTTACTCTATGTTAGAATCAGGTCCAACATGAACGCGAGTACACGCATAACCATGGATCCGGAGATCTGCCACGGCAAGCCAACGATTCGCGGCCTCCGCTATACGGTTGAATCTATTCTCGAACTGCTGAGTTCGGGAATGGCTGTTGAGGAAATCCTGGCCGATTACGAAGACCTGGAACGAGAAGATATTCTCGCCGCGTTAGACTTCGCCAGACAACTCAGCCAGATAAAGCGTATAGAGCCACTTGTGGCATGAAGTTTCTCATCGACGCTCAACTTCCACGACGTCTCGCTCACCAGTTACGCGCGGCAGGATTTGAAACCACACATACTCTCGATCTTCCACAAGGCAATCGCACTACTGACCGCGCACTAATCACCTTCTCTTTGACTGAGCAATGCGTCGTGATTACTAAAGATGCTGATTTTGTGGACTCCTTCCTGCTGCGGCACGAACCTTGGAAGTTGCTGCTTGTATCGACTGGCAACATTGACAACAGTGAACTGCTGAGACTGTTTCAGTTGAACACCAATCAATTAGCCGAGTCGTTCAAGACCTTCGATTTTATTGAACTGAATAGAACAAGTATGATTTGCCACTTGTAACTCGCCGTCTTTGCTAAAATTGCTGACAATTGAAACTGTATGCCACATGAGGCATACTGCCTAACATGGCAGAATTGCCAACCATCAAGAGCCTCATCTGGATTGGTTCCTCACTAAGGGATCTTAGATCGTTCCCCGACGACGTGAAGGACGTTATCGGCTATGCACTGTATCAAGCTCAGTTGGGACAGAAAGCGCCGTCAGCAAAGCCGCTGCGCGGATTTGGAGGGGCTGGAATTCTCGAAATAATCGACGGCCACCGGACCGACACCTATCGCGCCGTCTACGCAGTCAAATTCTCTTGAGTTGGTTATGTGCTTCATACCTTTCAGAAGAAATCGAAGAGAGGAATTGCGACACCAAAACCCGACATCGACCTTATCAAGAAACGGCTAAGTATGGCAGAACAGGATTACAAGGTACGCTGCACTACAAAAGGACGCGACAAATGAGAAAAGGAGTCAAAGCCGCAAAAACGAAAAGACCGAAGTCTAAAGGTCCGAAAGTGGTGGTCAGCAGCGGGAATGTGTTCGCCGATCTTGGTTTTAAAGATTCAGACGAACGTCTATTAAAGGCCAAACTCGCCTCCAAGATCGCTCAGTTAATCGAGAAAAAAGGCTGGACACAGGCTCAAACCGCCCAACGCACCGCTCTGGATCAACCAAAGGTTTCAAGACTTTTGCGAGGCCAACTCTCAGGCTTCTCCGCCGATCGTTTGTTTGCGATCCTCAATAGGTTGGGTCACAACGTGGAAGTGCGCATTTCAGCGAAGGAACGACCGCCGGAAAAAACTCATACGCGGGTCATGCTCAGTTAAACTAATCTTCCAGGAGCCCGGACACGGGTTGAACTGATCAAGTTAACGAGCGGGAGGAGTCGGGTTCCTCCCGCTTTGGTTTTCCGGGGTCAACTGGACCAACGCATTGCTTACTTCTCAACGCGTTGGCGACGCTTGCGTATTGCTCCTGCTGCGCCGAGGATTCCTGTCCCCAAAAGAAGCAGACTGGCTGGTTCAGGGACCTCCGCTGCTGCGCCAACAAGCTGTCCGCGAATCTCGCCGGTGGGAAACTGCTGTGTGTGGATGTTCAAATACGTCAGCCCATTAGTCAGGCCGGCAATGAACGCCGCCTGAGCTGCTGCCACAGTCCCGCCGTTGGCCGCAATGAAGGCGGGGTTGTACGTCGAAGCAGCAGTCAGGTCAAACGACATCAAGTAAGTGCCGGTAGTAACGCCGAGTGGAAACCCGGGAAACGTCGGCACCGCAGTCGCAACGAGCGCGTTACTTCCCGGACCGGCACAACAATGGATATGAGAAGCAATCGTGGGACTTACCAAACCCGCGAATGACACGTTAACCGTCAGCATGTTAGTGACAGTATCCAACGTCACTAATGCGCTCCCAATACCCGGTGAACCCGTTGGCGGCACCTCCTGTGCGCCGGTCAGTGTTGTGGTGAACACAAGTTGGTCTGCTTTGGCTGCCGGAGAAAACATGAACACGGCAAGCACCAGCCCAACAAGAACCATTGTTTTCCTCATTAATTACCTCCCCTTATTCGATCTGAAAGCATTGTGCTGCAACACCAGTGGTAACTGGTCAAAAGTATGTGTCGGAGTTTTGTGTCGGGCGATTAAATTTAGACGGGGGACCAATACTAACTTCTGACAGGTCGCAAAGCCAGTACTTGCTCTCACGACCTCGTCAAGAAACTGTCACGCTTATCACTCTATGAGATGTGAGTGACGCACATGCCTTTATGGGAGAGTAATTTTGCAAACAGGATGCCCACTTTTATGAAGCAGATAATGTATGCGAACAAACAATTCCGGTCGGTTCGGTAGCGAACATTGCGCTGTGAATTCCGGATGAACTTTTAGCGATGGGATCGGCCGACTCGCGTTAGCCACCACCCGCTACTGTGGAAACTCACGTTGGACCCAACGCCGCGGTCGTGCAAGTCTGACGGCCGTCAGCGTTCATGCAGGCAGTTCTCGATATTTCCACTGGAGGCCCAACATGAAATCTCCCACGATCACATTATTCGTGTTATCCGTGTTAATTCTCGGTTCGGTGTCGTGCGGTGGCGCGAGTTCCGATCAAAGAGCAAGTTTGCCCACATCAACTGGAACAAACGCGCAGGTTGCACAAGCAGAAACAAAAGCAGGTTCTACAACGGCAGGCGATCTAAGAACCAATGACGCAACCGTTCAGTTCAAAAAAGTCTCACTCGCAGAAGGCGAAAAGGCCGAGGAAACGTCCGCCGCCTTCGATCGCAAGATCATTCGCAACGCCGATCTCACGATGGAAGTCTCGTCCCCTTCTGACACTCAGCACCGCATCGTTTCGATCGCCGAGTCACACGGCGGATTCGTCGTCACTTCCGAAGCAAAACAACGCGAAAGCACCGAACCGGCCCAGCGCACACTCGATATCAAACTCGTGGTTCGCATTCCGGAGAATAGCTTTGGCTCGGCGCTCGATCAGATTCGTGGCCTGACCAGCAGTCCTATCGAAGAAAAGGTGACTGGCCAGGACGTTACCGAAGAGTTCATCGACCTCGAAGCGCGCATTCGCACGCAAAAAGCACTCGAAGCGCAGTTTCTTCAGATCATGAAACAGACCGGCAAGATCGTCGACGCGCTCGAAGTGCAACGCCAGATCGCTGACGTGCGCAGCGATATCGAAAGACTCGAAGGCCGCAAACGCTTTCTCGAAAACCGCTCCAGCCTCTCGACAATCACTGTAAACATCGTCGCGCCGAAGCCGATGGTCGTCGTACCAACCAGCGGATTTCGTCAAAGCGTACGCGAAGCCGTGTCGGACAGTGTTGACGTCGGTTCGGGAATCGTACTGTTCTTCGTGCGTTTCCTGATCGTGATGATCCCGATTTCCGTGTTCGTGCTTTTGCCGGGCGGGCTGCTTCTTCGCTATTTTATTCGCCGGGCCAAACGCATGCGTCTGGCCGAAGCTTTATCAGCTCCAACGGCGGGATAAATCACTGGTGACACGAAACAAAGCGAGCGCAACCTTAATTGCCATTGTTCTTTTGCTAGCAGCAGCCTGCACGAAACCTGCGGCGGATACGAATCAACCGGCTTCTGCCGGTAATAGCGAACCGCCGCAGATTGCCTCGACTGACGTCGTGAAAGCGACACCCGAGGTGCTCACGCTCGCAAAAGGCGAGTCAGGCTATGCAGTCGTTCGTTTGCAGATTCGGAACGGTTATCACATCAACGCAAATCCGCCGACGTTTCCGTACCTCAAGGCTACGGAGCTCGACCTAACGCCGGCGAACGGAATCTCGGTTGACTTCGTTACGTATCCTGATGCGCTGACGAAGAAGTTTTCGTTTGCCGACGAGCCGCTGAAGGTTTACGAAGGCGAGACGATCGTGAAGGCGATGCTCAAGGCCGGGCCGTCAGCGGAGGCCGGGACACACAACCTTTCCGCTAAACTGCGCGTCCAGGCATGTGACGACACGGTTTGTTATCCGCCAGGCACGATGGATCTGAGCGTGCCGGTGGCTATTAAATAAAGGTAAGTGAAGACCTTTTGGATAGTTGTTTCGGCGTTGTGTGGTGCGGCCGCAGTGTTTTTCGTGCTGCGCGACGACTTTGAAAAGATGTTCATCGCCGCCGCGCTCGGAGCGGTCGCGTGGTTCCTGAGTTATCGAGCACGCTTGAGTCAGACACTCAGGGACACAGATGAAATGAATAGAGAAGACGACGATGATGAGGAAGCTTAGCGTTGGTTTAGTACTTTTAATTGTTTTTGCAGGTGCAGCGAAGGCGTCGGACGTTTCCGATGTACGTGGCACGGTGCAGAACGTTTTCGAGCAGCTCAAGTCGCGTAACTATTCCGAGCTGTACGATCTGCTCCCCGGTTCTTCACGCAATCGCATGTCGCGCGATCGTTTCGTCAGTGCGCTTCAGCGCGCGCAGGACTTTTATCAACTCGATCGACTCGAGATCGGCACGGTCAAAGTCTCCGGTAATCTCGCCGTCGTGGACACAACGCTTTACGGACGCGTGGTCGCGCCGATTCAGGCTGAAGGAAAGATTGTCGTACAGCAGTATCTGTTACGCGAGGATGGAAAATGGCGCGTGGCGACGGGAGATCAATCAGCGGTGAAGAGGTTTCTCGCGCAGAACCCGGGGTTCAGCAAAGGATTCAGGATCACGCAGCCACGGATCTACGTCAAACAAAACAACAAGTGGATTGAGTTCAATCCCTCTCGCCGTTAACTCAACAACATCAGATCATCAAACGAAAGCTGCGCATCGTCGACTCGCTCGGTGTATTCGCCGTGCCGGATGCGATGACGCGGAACTTCCAGCGCCTCACGCACGGCGTCGAGGTGAAAACGAATGATGCGTGGAGTGAGTCGCACGGAAGGAATGCGACGCTTTGCGGCGAGCCTGCGCACCGTCGATTCACTGACCTGAAGGTGCCGGGCTAGCTGTTTCGCGGTCAGAAATTCTTCACGTTTCTCTTCATCCATAAGGACTAGGATTTCGGGGGCAACGATAACGCGACTCGATAAACCGCCGCGCCGTCAATTTCCACATCCTTGCTGATCGGCTCGGCGCCGCTAGTCTTCACACTTATGCGATACTTCGCCGGTTCAGGCGACAAGCGAAACTTAAACGATCCGGTCTCGGTCGTGATCCGGCCGTCGATCTTCTTTACCGTTCCGTCTTCCATCACGCGGCCCAGCTCAACCTTCGCGTTCGCCACACTGTGGCCGTCCGCCGTGAAAACACTGCCGCCGATAAACGCGATCGAACCTTCATCAATCGTGAGGATCAAACGATCTCCGAGCGAACGCGTCTTGCCGGCTTTGACCTCGACGTTTTCCATCGTGCCGATGCTCAGTCCGGCTTTGCGAAACGTCAGACCGTAGTTGCCCGGTTCGAGCCGCGCTACGAGAAACTCGCCGTTCTTCTGCGTTTCAGCACGTGCGACTTCCTTATCACCACGCCGCACTAAAACCGTAACACCCGACGGCGTTCCCGTTTCCACTCGCACTTTGCCTTTGATCGCGCCCGTTGATTTGTCCTGCGCCAAGGAAACCGCAGCACACAGACCAACCAAAGCGATAGCGGCAAGGAGAGTTTTACTGAACCTCATAGGCATTCCTCCACGTAAACAAATCCGTGTAATCTTTAGCCGAAATCATATCGTATAATCCCGAACGGCGCCTCCAGGAAAGAGTATTAATGCCAAAAAAACCAGCGGCTTTTGCAGCGCAAATTTCCCTGCCCGTCCTCCTGCTAATCGCACTTGCCGCGTCCCCCGTGGCACAAACATCAGCGCCTCAGACAGCCGTGCCGCAAACACCCGCCCCGCAAACCGAACGCCCGCGTAAAGTTTTTCCTAAAGAACAGGAGCCTGAAGACGTCATACGCACCGACACAGACGTCGTGTCCGTGGATGTTACGGCCTTTGATGCAGACGGAAGGCCCGTAAGAAACCTGAAGCAGGAAGATTTCAAAATATTTTCCGACGGCGCCGAGGAGCCAATCGCCTTTTTTCAACTGGAAAAACGGCAAGGCGAACTGCGACCGTTGGCCGTAGTTTTTGCGCTCGACGTTTCCGGCAGCATGACTGCCGACGAAATGGAGCGTCTGCGGCTGGCGCTCAGGTCGTTCTCAAACCAGTTATCGGCTTATCCGGTTTCTTACGCTGTGCTGACGTTCGGCATGCGCGTGAAGCAAATCCAGAAGTTTACGTCCGACCCGCGCAAGCTCGAAGACTCAGTCGACAACATCAAGCGCGACGACTCGAACGGTCTTTCCACACACACCTACGACGCCGTTGACGATGCGATCCGCTTGCTGGTGCGTAGTGCGCCGCGGACACGCGAACGCCGTTTGATGAAGCGCACGGTGCTGGTGGTGACCGACGGTTTTCCCGTCGGCGACACAGTTTCGCCAAAAACAGTCATTGAACGCGCAAACACCGCGGACGTGAGCGTGTTCGTAGTGACGTTGCCGTCGTTTGCACGCATCATGGCGTCGGCGACACAAACGCCTTTGCCGACGCCTTTGGACGTCAGCGGACTCGCGGAATTAACTGGCGGCAGAAATGTTTACGCGTACGAGAAGGACTACGCGCCGTTGTTTCGCGCGCTGGCTGAGGAAGTGAGTTCAGCTTACGTGCTTGCTTTTTATCCGCCCGAGGAAAAGCGACGCGATGGAAAAGTACACACCATTCGCGTTGAGGGACCGCAGGGATTAACTTTGCGCCAAAGCCGCACGGAATATCGGGCGGCGGACAAGCAGTAGCAGCCTGGAATGCGGCGACTTCTCAGCGCCGCATTCCGAAACTCCTACACTTAGCGATTAGTACTCGTCTTCGTCCTCGTCTTCGTCGAGACTTTCCTCTTCGACAATGTCCAATTCGACGGGATCAAGTCCAACTACTTCGAGATCTGTCCCACACTCTTCACAAGACACTATTTCGCCCTTGTCCGTGTCCAAATCAACGTGAACATCAGCATCACATTCCGGGCAAGTTCCGGTCGGCACTGTTTCTTCCTCCCCCGCAGTCTCTAAATGAAGGCAAGGCACGCCCCCGGAGTCGGGTGAGCGCCACAACCTTGTAAGCAACCAAGCCAATCTACCCGCGAGCGCTGGAATTTGCAACAGTCTTTTTGGCGCGTCAGGATGGTCCAATACTGTGGTTGCCCACACTGTCTTTCACCGTACAAATCCAGCCTGAATACACGGGCTAACCGGACTCGACGCCGTTAGCAAATGCGTTTCTCTGTTATCGGGCCGCCGCAATAATGCGCCTCATGTTTGACGTTGGAAAAATGATAAGGCGGCGCTCGGCACTCTGGCTGGTTTTTCCTTCGACCTTACTCCTATTCACCATCGTCATTTCCCATTCCGCTGATAGCCGGATCTCACCAGTGTCGAGCCCCTCTGCTACGAACCCAAGCACTACCCGAACTGAACCAAACCTGACCGCGGATCTGGACCACGATGGACTTCCCGACGTTTCAGAACTCCGCAGTTTCAACGACCGCGAGAACTTCCGCCGCTGGTTCACGTGGATCGCGGAAATGCAGTTTTACAAACTCAGTGACGAATGGAACACCGAACAACGCGACTGCGCCGGACTCGTCCGCTTCGCCTGGCGCGAAGCGCTTCGCACGCACGACCGTAATTGGTATCAGCGCATGGGCGAAGACTATCAAGCCGTCGCTGCTGATGTTTCCGTAAAGATCGGTTCTGAACCGCTTGGCGAAAAACTCTTTCGCACCGCGCCGGGCACGTATCACGCGAACGACATCGCGGCGAACCGGTTTTCCGAGTTTGCCGACGCGCAAACACTCAAACTTTTCAACGCCACCTTCGTCAGCCGCGATCGCGAACAAGCGCGGCCCGGCGATCTCTTGTTCTTCTACCAACCGTACGTTCAGAAGTTTCCTTATCACGTCATGATTTTTCTCGGCGACGCGTACGTCGCCAATGAAGGCGCGCACGATTGGGTGGTCTATCACACTGGCGCCGCGCCTGAGAACGGCGGCGCGGTTAAGAAAGTGCGGCTGGCCGTGTTGGACCAGCATCCGAACAAGCGTTGGCGTCCGCTCGCAAGCAATCCGAATTTTCTCGGTTTCTATCGTCTGAAATTATTAACTCAACAAAATCCCACCGACGCCGTCGGTGGTTTGTTCATAGCCAACCTAACTAGTTCTCTCTGGAGGAATGAAAGTGCTCCGCATACGTTTTCAGGCCACCCGCATCGCGGCCGTTTTGGTTTATGTAGTCGTTATTGTGGCGGCGTTGTCGCTAGCGGATCGCCGGCTGCGCAACGCTGCGGCTGAAGCAGCATCGCTGATCGGGCCCGCTGAGGTTCGTGTCGACACGTCCAAGCCGTTCTTCTCGCTTTCCAGTAATCGCACTTTCGGCACTTCAGAAAATCCGCGCCTCTGGCTCGACTATCGCGGCGTCGGCAGTTTGGATTTCCGCGTCTATCGCGTGAACGATCCGGCCAAGTTCTTCGCGCAACTCAGCGATCCGCATCAGATGGGCGAAGACGAGGAAGAACAACTCACCACAACGCTGACACATAAACCTTCGCTGCTCGAACGCATTCGGTCCGTCAAGACCTGGGCCTATTCGGGAATCAGAAACTACTTCCGCGATCAGTTGAAAAACGAAACGCGCCACTCGTTCAACCAGAAGTTTCGCGCGCCCGACACCACCAGCAAACGGACGCCGCTCAACGTTGCCGACTACGCGCGTGTTCCATTGTTGAATCCGAATCAACTCGTGACCAGTTGGCGCGAACCGTTGCCGGCACTCGAAAATGCATACGACCGCCGCATGGTTCCACTCGGCAAACGCGAGCCGGGTGTTTATCTCGTCGAAGCAGTCGGCCAGGAACTGCGTGCGTACACGATCGTCGTGGTGACGGATCTCGCGATGGTTGAAAAATCCTCACCGAACGGCGAACTGCTGGTCTATGCCGTCGATCGCCGCACCGGGGCGCCGCGCGCCGACACGCAAATCGAGATCGTAAAAGCACGGAAGCCTTTGGCTGCCGGCCGCACAAATGCTGAAGGTCTGTTTCGCACGAAGATCGGCGACGATAAGCAAGACGAAGAACTCGGCGAACCAGAGATTCCCGAAGTCGACAACAACGGCTATGTCATTCTCGCCTCACAACGCGAAAACTTTGCGATCTCGGATCTCGAGTCGTACTACTTCAACGACCAAACGGGCGCGGAAAACCTACAGGGCTACATCTACACCGATCGGCCCATCTATCGCCCGACGCATCAGGTCTTCTTTAAAGGCATCCTGCGCACACTCGACGAACAGAACCGTTACCGCACGCTGAAGAGTCAAACAGTTTCCGTGACGATCAAGGATCCAAACAACGCGCAAGTCTACGAACAGGAACTGCGGCTCTCCTCACGCGGAACGTTTCACGGCGAGTTGACGCTCGCGGAAGAAGCGCCGCTCGGCGTTTACCAGATCGAAGCTGCGGCGGATGAAGGAAGTTCGACCGGAAGTTTTGAAGTCGCTGAATACAAGAAGCCGGAATACAAAGTCACGGTCACCACGCCGCAGAAGTTTGTGCCTGCCGGTGGTAAGTCGAAGTTTGAGATCAACGCGAAGTATTTCTTCGGCGCGCCGGTCGCGAATGCGGACGTGAAGTATTACATCTATCGCTCGCATTACTACCCGAGTTACTGGCAAACGGACGAGGAAGAACAGGAATATGACGACGAGATCGACTACTCGGAGTACGGCGGTTACGACGGCGACATGGTTTCGGAAGGCGAAGGAAAACTCGATGCTTCCGGCCGTCTCGCGATCGACTTTAACGTGCCGTCAACCAGTGAAGAAGATGTTTGGGACTCGCAATACCGTCTCGAAGCACAGATCACCGACGCGTCTCGCCGCAGTATCAACGGTACGGCGAACCTGATCGCAACGCGCGGCACGGTCATGACGCGCGTGACGCCCGATCGCTACGTTTACACGCCCGGTCAAACGGCGACGGTCAAAGTGGTCACGACCGATTACGAAGGACGTCCGGTGTCCGCGAAGGTGACGTTGCAGTTCATGTCGCGCACCTATGCAAAGGTCGAGCAGAAAGAGAACGAATACGATCCCGATTACAAACTAGTCGAAAACGAGATCAGTTCCGGTGAAGTCACGACCGATCAGGAAGGTCAGGCGGCCTACAAGTATCCGATTCAGGGGATGGGCAGTATTGCGATCAAAACCGTGGTCCAACAGGACGGTCGCAATTACACGTCGCTCGGCAGCTTCATCTGGGTCGCGAACGAAACACAAAGCACGCCTTTTTGGTCCAACTATCTGGAGTCGAACATCAAGCTCGTGCCCGACAAGAAGTCGTACCGCGCGGGCGAAACCGCGCACGTGCTCGCGCTCTTGCCGAAAGAAGGCGCGAACCTGCTCGTCACGACCGAACTCGACAACGTCATGTCGGCGCGTCATCAGTATGTACCCGGACGCACGGTGGTTCTCGATGTGCCGATCCAGTCGAACTACGCGCCCAATGTTTTTCTCAACGTCACGCTTGTTCAGAACGGCGACATGTTCAC
>DATELP010000218.1:0-3776 GCA_035276425.1 Pyrinomonadaceae bacterium | reverse complement strand
AGGACGCGTGACGATGCAAGCGAACGTCAGCGAAACCGTGGCGCTTTCGGTGGCTCCGAATTTCCATCGCGGCGACGTTGACGCGGAGGTCGTGACAACCGGCAACACGGTGCGAATAACTGCGAAAGCTCCGGTCATTCGCGTGCCCTTACTCGTGCGTTCAAATAGCGGTTTCAAAATCTCGGCGTCTATCGAATCGACGAACCCGCTGGCTCAAATCTCAATAGCAGACGTGCGATCCACCGGAAGCCTGGTTTCACCGGCGGCGATTAATGGATTGCGCGTGCCGGAGTTTGATCTGGAAGCTCCCCGCGAGCTGCTGCTCGTGAGTGGGCCGCGTGTCTCGCTCGGCGGAACACTCAACTCTGCAAACAACGCCTTACAAATAACCGTGCTCATTCGTTTGCAGCCGCAGCCAGACCCGGGCGCGCTGGTCCAACTGTCGTTTTCTGCGGCACCACTAACTCAGTGACCCCTTCGGTTGGTCTACTTCCGTCCTGAAAATCAATTCGGTATTTCACGGTGTAACTTCCGGGCGCGAGCCGTGTTTCCAGGACCACCGGTTGGACCAGTTCAGCACCACCCAGCAACGGTAATGACTCCTTCTGTGGTAACTCCGCGACTGCAATACCCGCACTGTCCGTAACCTTCACCGACGTAAGCGGACGAACGACGCTGTTGCCCGCGTTCTTGAGCAGGGGAGTGACCACTACCTGATCCGCAGTCGCTTCAGCACGCAGACCTTCCAAAGAACCGGCACGACGCAGTTGCGGGACTTTGATGTAGAACACCGCGGCCATTCGATAACGAATCACTACCTGCCGGCGATTCTCGTTGAGCTTGAGGTTGTCGGGACGCTGTTCGACGATCAGCGCCGTCAGATGATCACCCGGTGTCGCATCCTTCGGTACTGAAACGGTGACTCTGATCGCGTGCAGGTTGCCGGGAATCACGGTTGTTTCAGCCGGACTGTAGATCAGCCACGAACTCGCTGAGTTTGGCAGTGTGTTGGCTCGCGCAAACTGCACTTGTCCATCGCGATCGATGGTCCAATCGTTCAAACTCGCGACGATGCGAACGGGCTGTGAACCTTCGCTCGTGCTGTGATAGTCGAGATTGACGACTACTGTGGTTTCCGACCCGGGTTGCATTTCCAACTCCACCCGCGCGGGAGCGAGCGAGATGCCGTTGCCGCGTTGCTGCGGCGCCGGTTCGGAAGCCGGGGCTTGCGCGTGTGCGCAAACCGCAGTCACAAGAAACAGAATTACAATTGCCGTCAATCGCGAGATGTTTAGTGACATCGATCTTGAGAACCTTTCAACAGGGCACGTTTGGACCAGGCGAGATCGTAAAGATTAGAGTCGCGGAAGAAACTCCGGGCGCGAAGAACTGCGGCGTCAAAGTGAAGACGGCGTCAAACACGTAGCCATCGCTTTGCTGGCGCTTGGAGCTGTTGTTTTTCGAGAGTTCCGGACCGCTGAGAATGACGGCGGAACCCACGACATTCGCCAGCGATGACGAATAAGATACACGGCCGTTGGTTCCTACCGTTGCGGACGTAGCCGGATCGTTGTTGAACGGCGATCGGATAACGTGTGTACTTCGATTACAAACCTGACCGGCGCCGCCTAATACGCGTATGTTCTGAACACCGAAGCCAACGTCCGACGCTTGTATCGCCTGCGTATTTGGGTTGCTTTGGCCGGATATTGATACTGAAACTTGATAAGGCTGATTGCTGCGAATACCTACCGGCACTACAACCTTCACGATCGCATTCGTATTCAGCGGAGATACTTCGCCGAAGTTGATAGTCACGACCAGATCGTTCGTTACACTCGCGCTGCCGGTCACGCTGCCATTCAACGCGCCCGTGATCGTTGGTTGACCGCCGCTGCTGATGTCCAACGCCTGGGCGAATGTCGCCGGCGCAACAGCGAGGAAGATCAACAGCGTGAGAAACGAAAGCTTCATTATGGCGCCGTGACAGTGAAGGTGACTGAGATCGTGGTTGTGCCGTTTTCGAAAAACTGAGGCTTGACTGCGAAGAATGCCGGCACGGTTAGACCGTTGGCATTACTTCGTGGCACTGCGTTCATGATGATTGGACCACTGAGCGCCGTCGTGGCTGTAGCGAAGGCACTGAGATTTGATCGTACGGCGGTGAATTGATAACGGCCCGTGGTGGCGTTTACGGATCCGTTGGCGGCAAGTGTTGGATCGCCTGAGGTGGCGTTTGTGTCCGTGCCGGTCGTATTAACGCCGGTTCCTGTTCTCGAGATTGTTCCCAACCCGAAACCGATGTCGGATGAAACGATGCGGCTGGCGCTCGTGCCCGAACTGGTCACAGTCGCACTCACTGACAAAACGTAAGGTGCGTTGCTTCGCAGTTTGAGTGGGACCGAGGCGGTGACGAAGTTGTTTGGATTCCCTGGTCCAAGTTCGCCGAGATTGATCGAGATGGCGAGCGGACTGTTCGTCACGCCGTCCGTGGTCACGCCGCCTCCTTGATTACCGGTAAGAGTGACAGCGCCGCCGGAATTGATTTCGACGAATTTAGAAACCGTTGCGCTCATGGTGACAGTTCCGGTCGTCGACTGCGCAAAACATGCAGCAACGCTGACCAGCAATATCATCGTGAACAGAATTATTTTGAAAGTGATTTGTGAGCGGGGCATAGATTGTCCTGGAGGAAACGCGGGGCATGTAGTCGTCCGGCCGTCAAAAATTGCGCTGACGGCCGGGCGCCAGTAACAAACAGGATTGGGATTAAAGCGCTACGACCGTGAACTGCGCGGTGATCGTGATCGCCGGGGCGGGATCGAAGAACTGCGGCTTGACCGCGAAGATTGCGGGGAAGGTCAAGTTGGTATTGCTGTTAGCCGAAACGGCTTTGTTGATGCGTGGTCCACTCAGAACCGCACCTGAAACAGCGTAGGCGCCGAGGGTGGAGTTTGCACCGGAAAAGACCCAGCGGCCATCCACGTCCGTGCTGCCACCGACCGTTGGATCGCCTGGCGTAGCATTGGTATCGACGCCTGCTGCGAGGTTTGCTGGACGCGCGGCCGGAGTCAAACCGAAACCAACGTCCGTATCTTTAAGACTGAAGGCGGTTGCGCCGGCGCCGGCAACGCTGCTGACCATGTTGAGCTGGTAGGCGACGTTACTGCGAAGTCTGACCGGCACGCTCAACTTCACAAAACTATTGGTATTGCTCGGGCCTAATTCGCCGAGGTTCACAACCACTGCGAGCGGGCTGTTGGCGGTTCCATCGGTGATCACACTGCCGCCGGAATTACCGGTGAGCGTGACGGCGCCGCCGGAGGTCAATTCAACGAAATTCGAGACCGTCGCATTCATCGTGACGCTGCCGGTAGTTTGGGCCGACGTGGCCACCGCGCTCAGGGTGAGCAAGGTCGAAACTGCCAGGGCCGATAGTATGCCCTTGGTAAATTTGAACATGTGTCGTTACTCCTCTAGGGTTTGGGTAGGTAGGCTCAAGTCAGCTTTTGTGAAGGAGACTGAGGGAAAGGTTTATAGGGGATGCGCTCGTTTCGGACGGATTCAAGCAGCTTCAGGCGGCCCACTTTACCCTACATAAATGACCCGCATAGGCATAATAGTGAGGCAAAACGGTGTTTGTCAACGGTTAAACAAGGCGCGAAGGGTGAATGATTTCACAGAAAATGCCTCTGTCTCTGTGCCTCTGTGGTTCAATGATGGTTAAAAACCACAGAGGCGCAGAGACACGGAGTTAACGCAAAGGCGTTCGCGAG
>DATELP010000217.1:0-20699 GCA_035276425.1 Pyrinomonadaceae bacterium | reverse complement strand
AGCAAATGGCGCGAGTGTCGATGTGCGATTCCTGCTTGGCATTCAGCAAACGGGAAGCTTTAAGTTTTTCTTCAACGTCGAAGCTCTACCGTAGGTGGTCTAAAACGCCGAAGGCGTTCGCCAATTTCAGCCCAGGGTTCGAGCGTTCGCGAGAACCCTGGGAAAACAATTCAAAATCGCGACCAAACCCTGAAAGGGTTAACCAGTTGGCGAACCCTTTCAGGGTTCAATGACTATTTTTCAGGATCGATCCCAAGGTTGTCGCTGCGCTCCAACCTTGGGTTAAAACTGGTGAACGCCTTCGGCGTAATTTCAAACTAATGCACTACGGTGATCTGTGCTTTCTTGACAGAAAAGACAAGAATATCAACTAGCTTGTGGGCTCCAAACGACCACCCGGGAGGAGCCACACATTGAAACAAGCCATCGTTCTCTTAGTGCTATTCCTGTTTATAGTTGCTGTGAGTATCGTTTTGGCGTCCAAACAGGCAGCTACTGTTTCTCCAGATACATCCTCGCAGCCATCTTCGTCAGCTTCCACACGCGAGACCAGGCAATCTGAGAGTCGCCGTTCTCCCGTCCAGTAAGCTTGTCGATGATCAGTTGACGCAGTGCCTTGCCTTCGCGCCGCAACATAAACTCGCGCGCGAACGGTTTCGCTGTCTCAAAGAAACTGAAACCCGGATCGGTCACGACGCCGATGCCTTCCAGCGTCATCAGCGCGCGCATGATGTAAGTGAAGTTTGACGGCAGCCGGAACGGGTACTCGTAGATCACTTCCGCGAGGTCGTAAGTCAATTCCTTAAAATTAACTTCGCCGAGCTTCAGGTTGAGATAGTGTGTGAACAGACTCTCAACGACCGGCCGCACCGTTTCCTGATCGACGCCCGGCTTGAGGAAGTTCAGGTTGATGATGTCGTCGCCGAGTCCGTGTACGTCGCGTGCGACGACGTGGAAGAACGCGTCGATCATCTGCGTCTGCAACTGCGGACTGATACGTCCGACCATGCCGAAATCGAAGAACGCGAGATGGCCGCTGTCCATCACGAGCAAGTTGCCCGGATGCGGATCGGCGTGAAAGAAGCCGTCTTCGAGTAGCTGCTTGAGATAAGTCCGAATCAAAAGACGATTAACTTTGACGGGCGAGATACCGTTTGCCTTTAGCCCCTCGAGGTCGACCACCTTCGTGCCGCGCACAAACTCGAGCGTCAACACGCGCGTGTTAGTGTGCGACCAGTAAATCTTCGGCACCCGAATCGCGCGCCACGTGCGGAAGTTGTAACGAAATCGATCCGCGTTACGGCCTTCCTTGATGTAGTCCATCTCTTCGTGGATGGTCGTGTGAAACTCGCGCAGCATTCCTTCCCAGTCGGCGTTCTCATTTGCGCGCGGGAAGAAACGGTTGGTTAACTTGACCAATCGGTAAAGAATCGCGATGTCGAAACTGATCGTCGCTTCAAGATTCGGACGCTGCACCTTCACGGCGACTTCTTCACCGGTGGCGAGTCGCGCGCGGTAGACCTGGCCCAGCGAAGCCGCGGCGATCGGTTCGTTGTCGATCTCCGGATAAGCTTCGTGTAACGGCCGCCCGAGTTCCGCTTCAATGCGCGCGAAAGCCTCGACGGTTGGAAACGCCGGCACTTGATCCTGAAGTGTCTGGAGTTCTTTGACGTATTCCAGCGGTAGAAGATCCGCGCGAGTGCCGAGCGCTTGTCCGATCTTGATGAACGTTGGACCGAGATCGATTAATGATTGACGCAGCCACACGGCTTGTTTTTCGAGTCGCGCTTGTTTGCGTGCAGAACCTTCAGCGCCGCGAAAGATCACGTAGCGCAGACCGCGGATAAAGAGATCGAACGCCACGTAGAACTGCGCCCAGGTCCAGGCTTTCAATCGCGCCATGCGGCCACGTTCGCGAGCGAGATCGCGCAACCGCGTAACGTGGCGGCGGTTGAAATCCGCGCGCACGTCGTACGTGTCGAGAAACAAATAAAGCGAGAACAGTCCCAACACGCGCGCCACACGCGCCGCGCGCAACCAGCCACTCACGCCATGGCCGGCGAGCAGTTCATCGACCATCTCTTCCGAAAGTGGACGAACCTCGCGTGTTGGTTTCGGCGCGGGTGCAGGCGTTGGTTGTAAACCGTTGGGATTAACTTCTCGTTTTATAAGTGCGCTCATTAAATTACCGCTAACATGTGCTTCGTGGCCGCGTGCTCGAAATAACCCTCCGCGCGAGCCACGTCTGTCTTAATCTGCTTTGTCAATTCGTCTACTGAACTAAACTTTTTTTCGTCGCGCAAGCGATACAAAAATCTGACGCGCACGACGTCGCCGTAGAGGTCACCGTCCCAGTTCAGTACGAAGGTCTCGACCGAAGGTTCCGACGCATCGCCAAACGTCGGCCGCAGCCCGATATTCGTTACGCTGCGGCGCCATTGCCCGTCGATCAAAGTGCCGGTGACATACACGCCATTCCGGGGTATGACGCGGTTGTGGGGGTGCAGGTTCGCTGTCGGAAAACCCAATTTATGACCGCGTTCCGAGCCGCGTTCGACGCGTCCTTCCACGCCGTACGGGCGGCCCAACATGCGCCGCGCGAGGTTCACCTGGCCGCGCGCCAGCAACTCGCGAATCTTGCTCGAACTCACGCGCTGGCCGCGAAATCTGACTTCCGGAACTTCGCCGGCGATGAAACCCAGCTCGCCGCCGAGACGCTTCAGCAGTTCGATATTCCCTTCGCGGTTGTGACCGAAAGCGAAGCCTTTGCCTAAGTAAACTTCGCGCGCGTGCAGCCGATCCATCACGACATCATTGATGAAATCGCGGGCACCGACGTTGGAAAAGTCTTTCGTGAAGCGCACGACTATTGTCTGCTCGATGCCGAGTACGCCAAATGCTTCGACTTTTTGATCGAACGTTTGTAGCAAAGGCGGTGCGGATTCAGGGTGCAACACTGCGCGCGGGTGCGGATCGAACGTGATCACGGTCGGCACCGCGCCGGCTTCGCGCGCGCGCTCGACGACGGTTTTCATGATCAACTGATGGCCCAGGTGCAAACCGTCAAAGACGCCCAGCGTGAGGACGGTGGGACGTAGGATTTCCGCGTTGTCAGTGCCGTGAAAGAGACGCATGAGAAAGTTATTCGACCACTAGTCCGTCGTAAGCGAACTCCACGCCAGCGGGCAGCTTCGCGGAGTCGCGGCCGTGTTTGATGTCGTGCGCGATGTGCGTGAAGAACGTGCGGCGCGGATTTATCAACTCGATGTATTCCAGCGCGCGATCCACCCAGAGGTGCGTCGGATGCTCGCGGAAACGAAGACAGTCGAGCACGAGCACGTCGAGACCTTGTAGCTTGTCAATCGTCTCAGCAGGTATCTCGCTGAGATCCGTGAGATAAGCAAAATCGTTGAAGCGATACGCCATGACCGGCAAGCGGCCGTGGATCACTTCGAGCGGCGTGATTTCGAGTTCGGGACCGATGCAGAACGGCGCGCGGTGATAGACCGTGTAGGGAATCACCTGCGGCAGTCCGCCGCCGAAGTGCGACGGTTCGAAGATGTATTTAAAGATGCGTTTGATATCGACCCACGCGCGTTCGTTGGCGTAAACGCCGAGCGCACCGAAACGAAAGTTAAGCGGGCGAATGTCGTCGAGACCGAAGATGTGATCGGCGTGGCAGTGCGTGATCAGCACTGCGTCGAGCCGCTTGAGTCCGAAGCGCAGTGCTTGCTGGCGAAAGTCTGACGACGTATCGACGAGGATAGTCCGGCCGGCGTGCTCGATGATTACCGAAACTCTGAGACGTTTGTCGCGCGGATCGTCCGAGGTACAGGTCTCACATTCACAACCGATAGACGGAACTCCGGTCGAGGTCCCTGTACCGAGGAAAGTGAGTTTCATTTCGGTTGAACTTGGTTCTTAGTACTTTGTTCTTTGTTAACTTCGCCAAAGTACAAAGCACAAAGCTCTAAGTTCATCTGCCTCCAGTGATGTCACTGCCGGAGAAGCGTGGCGCACGCGGCGCGGCATTCATGAGCGAGACGTATTGCATCCGCAAATCCGAGAGCAGCCCGTCGAGCATCTGCTTCTCTTTCGCGTTGAGATTCCCGTCGGTCTTCTTTTGCAGCATGCCGAGAATGTCGATCCAGTGTTTACCCAACTCGACGTCGACCTCGCGTTGATGCGTCACCGGGTGTTCCATCATCCCGAGCGCTGAAGCAGCGTTCGAAGCGATCGACATGATGAAACTGATGAAACCTGCCGGATCGCGCGCTTCGGCCAGTTCTTCCGGCGTGAAGTCGTCTTCGGGTTCCTCGGTCACTTCAACCGACGGCGGAGGTGTCTCTGCCTCGGCTTCTGCGCCGCTCGCAGCCGTTTCCACGGGCGCCGTTACCGGTTCCGGCTTCGGCTCGGGTTTTTCTTCTGGAGGAAGATCTCGCGGACTGCCATCAGCATTGAACAGCCGCCGATCCGTTACTTTGAAGTTTGGTTGATCGTCACTCATAGCTCTATTGTGAATTTAGCCCGATGGTAGCATAGACTACTGCCATGCCCACAACGTTCACCGATCTCGTTAATTTGATGGAGCGTCTGCGCTCGCCAAACGGCTGTCCCTGGGACCGCGAACAAACCTACGCGACGCTCGCGCCGATGCTGCTCGAAGAGGCGTACGAAGCCTTTGAAGCGGTCGAAGAAGCGCGTGAAGGCAAGCCTGCGGAGTTACGCGACGAACTCGGGGATCTGCTGTTTCAGATCGTCTTTTACGCGCAGGTGGCGAGGGAACGCGGCGAGTTTAATATCGACGACGTTGTCGGCGCGATTCACGACAAGATGGTGCGGCGTCATCCACATGTGTTCGGCGACGTCACAGCGGAAGATTCAGCAACGGTGTTGTTGAACTGGGAAACGATGAAAGCCGAAGAACGGCGCGCGGCGGGCAAGACTGAAGATGTGAAGACTTCGTTGCTCAACGGCGTGTCGTCCAAAGCGCCCGCGCTGATGGAAGCGCATCAGCTTTCAACTAAAGCCGCGCGCGTTGGTTTCGACTGGAAGTCGGTCGACGACATCTTCGACAAGTTGCAGGAAGAGATTGAAGAACTGCGCGGCGCGATCAAGGAACACGCGAACCTGAAAGATGAAGCAACTCACGCGCGTGTACGAGAAGAGATGGGCGACTTGCTTTTCGCCGCGACGAATATCGCGCGGCATATGCAAGTAGAACCCGAAGCGTCATTGAAACTCACGAATCGCAAGTTTCGGCGCCGGTTTGAGTTTATCGAAACCTCACTGCACGACCGCGGGCAGGCTTTCGATCAGACGTCGATCGAGGAGCTTGAAGACCTGTGGCAGGAAGCAAAAAAGCAATCCACAGATTACACAGAAAAAAACTCTGCGTAATCTGTGGATGGTTTGAGGTATTACCGATCGTTAATGCGAACTGACCGCAGCACATTATTAAACGCGCTGTCGAAATTGCGTTCACCCTGCGGCGTGACGGCCACCATATAAAGCACCTGGCCATTACTCAATTGCGTCGTGATCAGCCTGATGTTCTCCGGTCGACCGGTCGCTTCGTTGACGTTGCTCAAATTCGTCCACAACGCCTGACGGCCATCGATCGTCGTTCGCTGATATCCTCCAGTCGCTCGCAGATTACGATTTCCCTGAGCAAAATCGTTGACGATTTCATCAGTCGCCCGCTGCAAGTTGCGGTTGTTGGTCTGCGCGACGCCGAAATTCGTGCCGTGCGTAAAGACTGGTTGGCCGTTGACGCTGCCATAACCGCCCTCTGGCGCGAACCAGACTGAATTACCCGAGTTAATCTGTCTCCAGTTTGACGGCACGTTCACACGCACGCCACCGTTGAAGATCGACACGTTCTGATAACGAGACGACGGATACTCCACGCGTCCGTTCGGCACGTTGCGCGGATAACTGGTGTTCTCACCCGACGGATAGCGCTGCCCACTCTGCTGTATCTCCGCCATTGAAGGGGCACTCCCGTAACCGCGCAGCCGCTCCTGAATGCGTGCAAACTCGCGCGTATCGCGATTCGGATTTTCAACCCGCAAATACTGAGCTTCACGATTGATACGCTCATAACGATCGCTCGGACTCGGGTGATCGCTCAAGAAACCGCCACCACCGCCGCCCTGTTGTTGGATGGTTTGAAACATCCTCGCCAGATCGGTCGGATCGTAACCGGCCCGCGCCATAATCTGCGCGCCAAGCACATCGGCTTCTGTTTCGTATTCACGGCTGAATTTCAAGAGATAAATTCCAAATGGCGCCTGGGCCAACTGGCCCACACCTGCGTTCCCGGTGGCGATTGTGCCGGCAATCCCGGCGATCGCGGCGAGCGTTGAATATTTCTGAGACTTCGTCGCCTGCGCCGTACCATGACGCAACGCAACGTGACTGATCTCGTGGGCCATCACGCCGGCCATCTCGCCTTCAGTCTTCGCCGCTTCGATCATTCCGCGGTTGACGTACATTGGTCCACCGGGAAGCGCAAAGGCGTTGATGTCTCGCGCGTTTACGACTTTGAAGTAGTAGTCAAATTCCGCATGTTGAAACTGCTGTGGAATCGCGGCCACTAATCTCTCGCCGACTCGTTCGACATAACTGCGCGTCGTTTCGTCATTCAGCAGCGGAAACTGTTGTTCTGCTTCCTGCGCCGCCTGGCGGCCGAGTTTCACATCGTCCTGAACACTAAATTTGTTGCTGTGATATTTGATCTGCGTCTGCGCCGCCAAGGATAACGGCATCGCCGCAATAGCAATCAGCGTTAACCACGCAATTAACGGTCGTCGCCTTTTATACATACTTACCTCCAACAATAAGCGCTGTAACCCTTTTCCGAAGCTAATGCACCAAATCGAAACAGGATCGCCCCACATTTTAAGGAATCGGGCGATCTTACAGACCCTTATGCAATGAAAATGCCAATGGGGAGGTTAATTCTGCGATCGGGGCTCGATGTGTTCGTTAAACCACTTGGCAGGCTCCTCCAGCGGAGCAATGCGATGTGGCTCGCCTTTCCAGACGCGAATCATGGAAATAATCAGAAAAATCGTGGTCGCCGCTCCGAACAACGCACTGCCGAACCCGCTGTCGCTGACCGTCGCCACTATTTTTAGGATGCTGGAAATAACCAGAAACGCGATGTGCAGCGATAGCGCCTGCGACGCGTGAAAACGCACCCTCGTTTCCCGCTTCGACACCAGAAAGAGCTCAACCAACGAAGCGACAATGCCGATCCACGGCGCATACGCGAGCAACAGCGCCCACTTCTCCGGTATACCGAGCCCGATCACCGGCCGCGATGTTGGCGGACTCACAAACGGGTTGTGGTATGCATTCGGAGGCGGTTGTTGTTGATACTGCTGCGCGGGCGGCGCGTAAGTCGGAGGCACGAACACCGAAGGATATGAATTTTCGAGCGGCGGGTTGTCGTAACGGCGCGTCGGCGCTTCGGAACCACGGTTTTGACGAGCGTCCTGTGCTCCGCTCTGCGGGGCGTTTGCATTCCCGGCGATATTACTAACAGGGCGCGTACCGCCACCAACCTGTTTCGTCGGATTGCCCCACGACTCTTCCGCGTTTCGTTCAACGTCAGGGTCGAGCGGGTTAGTGTCGTATTTACTCTTTTTGGTTTCCATCCTCAGCCGTTCTAAGTTTCCGGGGGTTTCCCAGGCGCGGTTAAATCTTACTCGCCCGCGATCTCATACTCAACCGGTTCCCAGTGATGTTCCCGTTCGGAAATGGAAAACGCCTTCACGGCGGCTTCTGTTCCGCCGAGCCCCACGATCAGGTAAGTGGCTGAAGGATAATAAGCGAGCCGGACGTCAGTTTCCGAAGGGCTGGGATCCGCGGCTCGGGGGTGCGAGTGATAAATCGCGAGGAGTTCCTCGCCGCGCTCGCGCATCTGGCGCTGGGCGGCGAAGAGGTCTTCGGGCGCGGCTTCGTAACCGAGTTCGGGATTCGCGGTGACGTTGCGAAGGCGATAAATCGTGCGCGCGTTGTTGTCTGCGAGGCCGCCGATCAGGCCGCAACATTCCGCCGGGGCCACTTCGCGAGCATGAGCAATCATTGCGTCGAGGTGTTCGCGAAGAAGCCGGATGGTTGGCATTTGTTTTTAGCCACAGACGAACACGGACGGACACGGACTGTTTTTACTCATTTATGTCGTCCGTGTTCGTTCGTGTAAGTCCGTGGCTTATTCAACGATCTTCAGGTGCAGTTCTTCCAACTGCTTCGCATCGACTCCACCCGGCGCGTCGATCATCAGGTCCGCGGCGGAGGCCGTTTTCGGAAACGCGATCACGTCGCGCATGTTGTCAGTGCCGGCGAGAACCATCATCAGGCGATCGATACCGGGCGCAATACCGCCGTGCGGCGGCGTGCCGTATTCGAGTGCGTCGAGGAAGAAACCGAATCGCTCGCGCGCTTCTTCAGTCGTCATGCCGAGCGCTTTGAAGACGAGGCGTTGCACGTCGCGCCGGTGAATACGAATCGAGCCGCTCGCCATCTCCACGCCGTTGATTACGGGATCGTAAGCCTTGGTGCGGATCTGTGCGAGCAGATCGGTTTCACCACCTTCGACGGCGCGTTGGAGTAACTCAAGATCCTCATCGACCGGCGACGTGAACGGATGGTGCATCGAGTAGTAGCGGCCGTCTTCTTCGCTAAACTCAAACATCGGGAAGTCAGTGACCCACAGCGGCGCGTAGACGTTTGCGGGGATCAGGTTCTCGCGTTTGGCGACTTCGTTACGGAGTGCGCCGAGGCTTGCGGCTACGACCTTTTGCTTGCCGGCGACGATCAGTACTAAATCACCTTTACTTGCTCCCGCGACTTCGGCTATTCGCGCCACGTTGTCGGGACCGAGTGCTTTCAGTAACGACGACGAGAGTTCATCGCCCAACTTGATCCACGGCAGCGCAGTCGCACCGTAACGTTTCGCAAATTCCTGCAATTCATCCAGCGCCTTGCGTGAAAGGTTCGCGCCGCCGGGAACGACGATGCCCTTTACTTGTCCGCCCGAACTCAACGCGGACGCGAACGGCGGAAACTCGGTTCCTTCCAACACCGGCGAAAGATCCTGCAACTCGAGTCCCTTGATGCGCAGATCGGGTTTGTCCGAACCGAAACGCGCCATCACTTCCGCAAAACTGAAGCGCGGAAACGGCGTCGGCAGATCGACGTTGATTAGTTTGAAGACGCTCGCGAACAGACCTTCGATCAGCGAATAGATCTGATCGAGCGTCGCGAAGCTCATCTCCACGTCGAGTTGTGTAAATTCTGGTTGGCGATCGGCGCGCAGATCTTCATCGCGAAAGCAGTGCGCGATCTGGAAGTACTTGTCCATGCCGCCGATCATGCACAACTGCTTGAACAACTGCGGCGACTGCGGCAAAGCGAAGAATTTTCCCGGAAAGATTCGCGACGGCACGATGTAGTCGCGCGCGCCTTCGGGCGTCGACTTGATCAGGATCGGCGTTTCGATCTCGGTAAACCCTTCGGCCGTCATGTAGCGGCGGATTTCGTTGGTCACGCGATGGCGCAAGTGCATGTTCGCTTGTAACTGCGGCCGGCGCAGATCGAGATAGCGATACTTCAAACGCAGGTCTTCACTGGCGAGCGCATCGGGCGCAGCGTCGAGTTGGAACGGCGGCGTGCGCGCGTCGTTGAGAATCAGGAGTTCGGTGGCGTGTACTTCGACGTCACCCGTGGCGAGTTTTGGATTGCGCGTGTTCGCGTCGCGCATCACGACGTTACCAGTCACCGCGATCACGTACTCGCCGCGCAGTTCTTTAGCTTTTGCGTGTGCGGCAGCCGAGACTTCCGGATTCGAGACGACCTGTGTGATGCCGGCGCGGTCGCGCAGATCGATGAATGTGAGTTCGCCAAAATCGCGGCGCTTCGCGACCCAGCCCATGAGCGTCACTTGCTTGCCGATTTCGCTCGCGCGCAATGCACCGCATGAATGCGTGCGTTCCAGATTTCCAAGATGGTCCAACATTATGAAAACTTCTCTTTGCAATCCACAGATTACACAGATTTCTTTCTGCGTAATCTGTGGATGGTTTATATCGAACGGTTTCGCGGAATGCTCAGCGAGTTCCAATCGCTCGCACGAAAGTGTTTGGCCAGAAACACGATCTGGCCGATGTGATACGCGTAGTGCATCAGTTGTCGGTTAATCGCCATTACAACTGTGTGCTCTTCGCCGCGAATGTACACTGTCTTCTCTAAATCTTCGATTTGCAACGGGTCGATGGCGTCGAAGACGCATTGCCAGCCGCGCTCCCAGTAATCGCGCATGTCGTCCTTCGTCGTTTCGGGAGAAATGACGAATTCATAGTCGCGATTGCGATTCGGTTTCTCGCCATCGGTGGTTAAGAAGTCGGTCCAACGAGAGAACATGTTCCCGGCCATGTGTTTCATCACGACGGCAATACTGTTTGATTCCTCGTCGAGCGTGACGAAGTACTCGTCGTCTTCGAGTTGATCGAGTGCTTTCTCCGCGAGTTTCTTGTACGCACGCATCGCCTTGCGCGAGTCGTCCAAATAATCCTGAGCTATTGCTTCACTTGACATCACTTACCCCGCACCACCGTCACGCACCAGCGCCACGATCTCGCTTTGATCGAGGGCGCGCTGTGTCCCGGACGTCATTTCCTTCAATCCGACTTTCCCTTGCGCGCGCTCATCGTCACCGAGCACGGCCACAAACGGAATTCCGCGCGAAGATGCATACTTAAATTGTTTACCGAGCTTATCAGCCTCCGGATAGACATCAACTCGCAACCCTTCCGCACGCAGCGTCTGCGCCAACGCGAGCGACTCTTCGATCGTTTCCTCGTTCCAGATCGCAACCATCACATCGGCGGGCGTTGTCACAACTTGCGCGGGAAACATCTCTTTCTCGCTCATGACGACCAGGATGCGTTCCAGACCCAACGAAAAGCCGCACGCGGGAACGTCCTGACCGAGAAACATGCCGACGAGATTATCGTAACGGCCGCCGCCGCCAAGACTTCCTGCAAGTTCTTTCACGTTGATCTCAATGATCGCGCCGGTGTAGTACGAAAGTCCACGCGCGAGACTCGGATCGATTTTGATCCGTTCACCGACTCCGATCGCTTCGGCGAAGTCGATGATCGTTTGCAACTCGTCTACGCCTTGCGCACCGAGTTCGTTGTCGCCGACGAACTCGACGATGCGGCCCAGAATCGCACGATTCAGAGCCTGTCGCGGTTGATCCGCGATGTCCGCTGCGTGCTCTAATTCGGTCAAAGCGGAGAAGAGATTCAAAAGGATTTGAGCGGCAGTCGGGCTAATGCCGCGCGCCTCAAATTCTTTCTCAACGCCTTCGCGTCCGATCTTGTCGAGCTTGTCGAGTGCGATCAACGCGGAATCGTGTTGTTCCAACGCAACGCCCGCGACTGCCAGAACGCCGGTCAACGCTTTGCGGTGATTCAGTCGAATACAAAAATCGTTGAAGCCGAGCTTCGTTAAAACTTCGGACGCGGCTGCACAGATCTCAGTCTCCACGATCATCGATCGCGAACCAAGCACGTCGACGTCGCATTGATAAAATTCTCTGTACCGCCCGCGTGCGGGACGATCCGCCCGCCACACAGGCTGAATCTGATAACGCTTGAAAAACTTCGGCAGCTTGTCGCGATACTCCGCCACCACGCGCGCGAGCGGCACCGTCAGATCGTATCGCAACGCGAGGTCCGCTTCGCCGGTGCTTTCGTGAACGCCGCGTTTCAAGATCTTGTAGATGAGCTGGTTCCCTTCTTCGCCGTACTTGCCCATCAACGTCTCGATGTTCTCAACCGCCGGTGTTTCCAACGGTTCAAAACCGTGGCGCTCGTAGACCTCCTTGATCACACCGATGACGTATTCGCGTTTGCGAACGTCTTCCGGTAGAAAATCACGCATCCCGCGCGCCGGTTGTGTCTTCTGAGGTTGAGGCATTACTTAAAAATAGAGAACCCCGCGTAAATTACAAACTGGTTCAGCCCGCGATTCGATCCCGCCCGGTCGCCGTTCGAGATGTGATGAAACCTCACGCCCAAACTCACTGCACGTTTCTCCGACGTGAAGATGCGAATGCCACCGCCTGCTTCGCCCACCAACGCGAGTTTGCCGGCGTCTTCGATCGGCACTGATTTATTGAACCAAAGCAAACCACCATTTACGTGCGCGAACGGATGCACTTTCGAGCCGTTTGCAAAATCGAGCTGCAAACCGAGCGGCGTGACACCACCACCGTACGCAGTTTCGCGTTGAAAAGTTGTGACACCGGCAACGGTAGTGCGGCTCACAATCGTACCGGTTGCTATCGCCAGCGGCACTGCGTCGAGCGTGTACTGAAGCGCCAGACTATCATTCGCCGCGAGCGTGCGGCCATAGCGGAAGGCGGCGATTGCAAACTTGCGATCTTCCGCTTCGTCGTCGTGCAGGCCACCGAAGACCGTCGACGCCGCCGGTGAAAAGCCGCCCCAAAATCCAAACTCGTTATCGCCGCGCTTTAAGAGAAACGGATTGTCGGTTGATTGTGCAAGTACTGCGGTGTTTATGAAGAGCAAGAAAGCTGTCGCGAAGAGCAGTTTTCCGAAGAATGTCATTCAGTTTGTTGTCCTTGTTTTGTTTGTTCCTGCAAATACTCCCGCGTGTAGTTGACGTAGTTCTGCCAAAACTGTGAGAGTTCGGCCACTTCCTGATCAGTCAGCGGACGCTTCACACGTGCCGGCGTTCCCATGACCAGCGAGCGCGGTGGAATAACCGTCCTCGGACTCACGAGTGATCCGGCCGCGACCAGCGACAACTCACCGATCCGCACATCGTCGAGCAGGATCGAACCGATGCCGATCAACGATCCGCGTTCGACGTAGCAGCCGTGCAACGTCACGCTGTGACCGACAGTAACCTCTTCTTCGAGGATCGTCGGGTGCGTTCCGTTCTGCACGTGAATCACGCAATTGTCCTGAAGGTTCGCGCGATCGCCGATGCGAATGTAGTGAATGTCGCCGCGCACGGTGCAGTTGCACCAGATCGAGGCTTCTTCGCCGAGATGTACGTCGCCGATGACTTGAGCGCTTGGGTCCACGTAAGCGGTTGGGTGAATCTGCGGGTGAACCCCACGAAATGGTCTAATCATGGTTTTTCGGATAGTAACATAGAGCCACAGAACACAACGATTGTGCTAAATTGCATCCATGACCCGGCGCTTCCTCTCGCTCATTTCGCTTTTTGTGCTGGCAACTGTGACCTCGTGCAGCGGCTCGCTGTTCAAGGTGAAGCCCGCGACCGAGTTGCCGCCGCTGCCCGCAAACACGCGCAGCGCTGAGGCGGGCGGCGTCACGCTGCGTGTCGCGCCGTTGCTGACAGACGAAGAGAGCCAGGAACTGTTTGAAGCAAATCTACCGCTGGGCGGCGTGTTGCCGTTGCGTGTGGAACTCGCGTTTGAAAACGGCGGCGTGCCGGTGGAATTAAAGAAGGCGCGGTTTCGTTTGCGCGACGGTCAGAATCGCGAATGGAAATTGTTGTCGCCAAAAAGCGCAATCTCGCGCATCCTGAAGGCCAACGGCGTCAAACTTTATAATCCAAACTCGCGCAAACAATTCGAACGTGAGTTTGGCGCTTACGGAATCGATCTCAAGACGCCACTTTCTTCCAGCGACTCGCGGCGGCACGGGTTTCTGTTTTTCCAAACACCAGATAAAAAAGCGGTAACCGCCGGACAGCAACTTACGCTGACTGTCGAACGGTTACCGCAGACTGCTTCTGTCACGGTCCAGTAATACCATCCACAGATTACGCAGATTGCTTTACCACTGAGACGGGTTTCTCTGCGTAATCTGTGGATTGCTTTGTTAGCCTCTTCGACCGGTGGCCCTCACGGTCACTTCAGTTCCGGCCTCGAGGTTCAGATCGTTTCGGCCCTGAACGTAAACCGAACCTGCACCTGCACCGGCGCCGATTATCGCGCCGATCGCCGCGCCCTTACCGCCACCTGCAATGGCACCGATGATGGCGCCAACAGCCGTACCGATCGCAGTGCGTTGGGTGGTCTGTGTGGTCTGGCTACTATCCCGGACCGCGCCTTCGTTATCGACGCGCACGGTGTCGCCTTCGGGCGTGCGAACACTCTCGAGAATGCCGGCAAACCGATAAGTTCTGCCGTCACGCATGCGAATGTTGTCGAAGTCGAGCGTCATCTGCGAGCGTCCGGTAACACGTCCGCTGCGCTCAACGCTGGCGACTACGCCTTCGATCGTCGCGCCTTCGTACTCGCCCGGGCTACGAACGGTCATCGTGAATCGATCGCCCTGACGAACGCTCTGCGTCGATAGATCGCCATTGAGCACGGCAACGAGCTGCGTTCCATCTGGAACGATGAAGTTGCCGGCAACGTCACCACTGCCGCCGCCAATCGGCGCATCCTCACGATTAGTGTCGTAGAGGTTCAACTGCGCAGTGTCAGAAGTTCGATCGTAGTAAGTCCGGACCGTTACCGCCTGGCTCACGCGATCGCTGTAGAGCGTGCGCGTCACCAGCAGTTGCCGGCCGTTTTCGATCGGATCGAACGTGACGCTGAAATCGTTGGCGCGTTCACCGGTTCTGGTGATCGTCAACGCGTCGCCGGAGAACGCTGCGCGAACTCTGATCTGGCGTCCGTTCGGCGTCGTTTCAACCTGTTCGCGGCCATCGGCCGTGAAGTTGATCTGCGGCGCACGGGTTGACGCAATCGTCACCTGAGTGCCACGACGATCTACCGCCAGCATGTTTGGCGGATCCAAACGTCTTAGTAGTGAATCGTAAACACGCTGTCTTTCCGCGAGCGAGAGATTTCTTGTCGCCGCATCAACAGCGGCGCGCGCATCGTCGCCGCGGCTGGAGTTAAGCGTGAATGTTCCCGTCAGATCGCGACGCGTGCCGCTGCTGTCGGGATAGTCGTTGCTGGGAACGTTAGACCAGTTCCACGCGATGTTGTAAGCGCCCGCGAGACGATTGAGATCGTTCCGCAGCAGGTTCCAGTTGTTTTCCGTCTGATACGACAACTGGCGATCTTCAACGTAGTTATTCAGGTACGACGCGTGTTCGAGCACCTCGCGCACGTCTGAAGAACTCGACTGCCGGCTGTTCACGCGATTGCGTAGTTGGACCAGCGCGGTTTCAAACTGGCTCAAGTGACTACGAGTGTCGTCTGTATTCGGGTAACGATTGTTCACACGATTCAGGTCGTTGCGGAAGGTACGGCTGAAGGTCATGGAGCGTGTGTTGAGTTGTTGGACCAACTGCCGCATCTGCATGTCGCTCAGGTTGTAGTCGTTATTACCGCCGGGGTAATTGCCACCAGGGTAATTGCCGCTAGTACCTGTGCCCCAAGTCGGAGTCAGATTAAAGTATCCGGCTAGTTGCTCGACATCGGCTCGCAGCGACTGCCACTCACGCCGCGTTCCCGCGCCGATGCGATTGTTCACAAAGAAATTATCGATCTGCGTTGCGCGGTCCAACACGACGCGCGCATCGCTCGAGTTAGCACGACTCATGCTCAAGCGCCGGTCGAGCTGGTTAACTGCAACTTCAAAATCAGAAATCAGACGATTGAGATCGTCTACACGATATGCATTTCGATCGGCCGCGTTTTGCGCCGCTCGCTGTAGAGAGTCAGTGCGCGTTTGAATACTTCGCACGACATCGCGAGCGGCCGACTGGTTGCCCTGGTTGCCAAACTGGGCCATGCCAGATGTGGCCAACCCGGTAAGTACAACCGTCACCAGAATGCCTCTCAGTATTGTGGTTCGAGCTGTTTTCATCTCTCTTCTCCTCCTTCGCTCGGAGAGCCTCCTTCAAAACGTGTGCCAACAGGCCAACTATTGCAGAAGCGAAGCGTTTTCGTGGAGATTTGCAGGGTAAAAGAGGGTGAAAACCGTACGTACGGCTGACTGGATTACCAACAAATTTGGATTGGGCTAACCCTTTTGGGATGTCGCCGCGGGGTGACAACGGGCTAGCCTGTTGAGCCAAATCCGCCTGCGCCACGCGCCGTCTCGTCGAGATCGTTCGCCCAGGCAGCTTGCGGTGTGATGATCTTTTCGATGATCAGTTGGCAGATCTTGCTGCCGGCGGGAAGTTCGATCGCAGCGTCGCCAGTGTTGTAGAGTACGCAACAAAGCTCACCGCGATAGTCGGAATCGATCACACCCGCGAGCACGTCAAGTCCCTGCTTCACGGCCAGTCCCGATCGCGGCGCGACACGACCATAGAATCCATGCGGGATCGCCACAGCGAGACCAGTTCGCGCAGTTGCACGTTGCTGCGGTCCGATTATCACATCCTCGATCGAACAGATATCCAGTCCCGCCGCGAACGAACTGCCGCGCGTCGGAAGAACCGCTGTTGGATCGAGTTGCTTGAAACGAAGGACGTCCAGGGGAGTTGTCATGTTTTCGTTGAGGTCCGTGGCTCACATCTTCGGCAGCGTGACGCCGCGTTGGCCCTGATACTTGCCACCACGATCTTTATATGACGTTTCGCAAACGTCGTTCTCGTCGGATTCGAAAAACACAACTTGTGCGACGCCTTCGTTGGCGTAGATCTTCGCGGGCAAAGGAGTCGTGTTTGAAAACTCGAGCGTCACGTAACCTTCCCACTCCGGTTCGAACGGCGTCACGTTTACCAGAATCCCGCAACGAGCGTACGTGCTCTTGCCAAGACAGATCGTCAGCACGTTGCGCGGAATGCGAAAGTATTCAACCGTGCGCGCGAGCGCGAAACTGTTTGGCGGAATAATTACCGAGTCGCCTTTGATGTCGACGAAGTTTCCCTCGTCGAATCGTTTCGGATCGACGATGGTGCTATTGATGTTCGTGAAGAGTTTGAACTCGTCGGCGCAGCGGATGTCGTAGCCATAGCTGGACGTGCCGTAGGAGACGATCCGTTTGCCGTCCACTTCCTTCACCTGGCCGGGCTCGTACGGCTCGATCATGCCATATTCGGTGGCCATCGTTCGTATCCAGCGATCCGACTTTATACTCATTTGACCTCACTCCTCTTGAGGTTCACCGTGCCGTTCCCAACTGTGAATTTGAAAAACGCGCCACCTGCGCCGGCGCGCCCGCGAACCGTGCGTTCGGTGATTCCCGGTTTTTCGCGGGCCACCAGACCTTCGTACGTGTTCACGATCTTTCCGCCGAACAGGATGTCGGCGTCGACGTCGCCACTGAAGCCGGCAGGCAATTCGACGTTGAGCACGCCAGTAGCAACTCGAATATCGGCGCCGCCGCCACGCCAACTACGCACCGGAATCGCGAGCAGCACGTTGCCCGCGGTGATCGTCGCGGAAATAGTGCCGCCGGTAAGCGTCAACGCAGTTTCGCTTTCGGTAGCAGTCAGACGCATCGCGCCTTCGACACCGGAAACTTTAACTGGTCCAAACCCAGCGTTGATTTCCAGGTCCGTGTTTGTGGGCACGCGCAGGCGGTAGTCGATCTTCCATGGCAGGTTGAGCAGCTTCTTCGGAAAGTCTTTGGCTGTCTTTTTGATGTATATGCGATCGTGTGTGCCGACTGTGAGTATGCTGATGTGATTCATGTCTTCGTCAAAGACGAAGCTGTTCACCTTCGCAAGCTGGTCCAGGTCAGCCTCGGTCTCCCCTTTCAACTCGATCTCCGCCGTGAGTTCGACTTCGTTGCGCGGCCAGCCTTCGACGGTGACGGCGCCGCGTGGTGCGCCAATCAGTGTCACAGTGCCGCCGTAATTGAAACGCCGGCTCTCGCTGCGGCGCGTGCTGCGGGTCAGAAGTTGAATTGCAGGCTGTGCCGGTGTTGACGGTTTGGTCGTTTGCGTTGCGCGCAACGGCAACGGCAACAGAGCGGCTAACAGAATTAGAAGGGCAGCAGGCTTAAGGATTGTCATCGAGTGCGCGCTAATAGTAAGCATCCTTTCGCAGAATGCAAAATAAAAAAACGGACGCTGCTGATGCAACGTCCGTATCCGGGCTTGCCATTGCAACTGCGGATTATTTCCGCAAGAAAGTGATCTGACCACTAAAATTCGTCACCGATACGGAAGAACGGCCATCACCTACGTCGCCGACGACTCTGCGGCCGTCCTGCGTTTTGAAACCGTTGTTCCAGAAATCGTTGAGTTTGATCTGTCTTGTCGGCGACGCGGCTACGAGGCGAAACGCTGAGTTTCCGGGAACGCGAATCGTGATATCGCCTTTCGTGGATTTGAACTCGTAGGTGCCGCCGCTGGAAAACTCGCCGTCGAAGAAGATGTTGCCGATCACGTTTTGCGCGACGACGTGCGACGCCGAGATGTTCGTCAACTCGATATCGCCTTCCGTGGAAACGTACGCGCGCACGAGACCGCTGCGGATGTTTGAAACGTTGATGTTACCGCGGCGTGTTTCGACGTCGACCGACGAATTCATCGGGACCTGAAGTTTGAAATTGATATCGCCGACGTCGCCACGGCCGCGATTGTCGCCCATCACGTCGACGATAAGACAATCGTTGACTTGCTTCGGCGCGACGTTAGCGTTCTTTGATTCGATCGTCGCCACAAGCCGGATTTCGTTCTTGTTCCACGACTCGACGACGATCGTGCCGGAGATGTTTCGCAGTTCGACGCGAACATTCTTTCCGCCGGGATAACGTCTCGACAATTGCTGTTGCGCGTTAACAGCAATCGCGGTCGAAAGCGAAATCAGCGTGAGAAAAGCGCCAACGGCAAGGAAGTTGGCCTGCGCTGGTCTGCGCCAGGTTATGAATGCACGTCTCATCAGTGTGGGGCTTTTATACAACAAACTTTCCGGTCAAATCTTTCTTCGTCAACGAGGTTTATAAATCGGAGAAGTCCCTCAAGAGCTCCAGCTTCTTGTTCAATGCCGCATTGAGCATCTGTTCTGAAACCTCATCATGAGGATCACGATTCAGCTCGTTGAGCGAGTTGGTCACAGCCTCGTCGATCTTGCGCATGCTGTCGTCGAAGCCCTCGCGCATTTTGGGACTCCAGCGCGCCTTGCTCATCTCGATTCGCTGGTTCCAGTAGTTGATCACCTGAGTACGTTCGAAGATGCGATCGTTGATGTTGGAATTGGAGGCTTCAACCACTGGTACTGGACGCCCGCCCTCGGTTCCGGTCAGACGACGCAAGCCAACAACTGTCGTGAGCGATACGAGCAAAACGATAGCCGCCGTCAACGACGCGAGTTGCGGCAGCGAGAGTTCCCAGCTTCGACCCATCAGGCGACCGAGGAACGACGGCTGGCGCACGTCGGTTTGCACAGCGACATGATGGCCGTTTTCTGCTTCGATCACGTTGCGAATGCGCAACCAGAGCGCCTGTTCGTTGGGCGGTGCTTCGTATTCGCCGCGATGCGTTTGGCAGAAGCTCAGAATCGACGTTAGATCCTGCCGCACGCTCTCGCAATCCAGACAATCTTTTAAGTGCGTATTAAGGGTGAACTCATCGCGCTGGCTAAGGCTGCCATCGACGAAATCCTGGATGAGTTCCTGACACTGCTCGCAGTTCATTGCTTACCACCTTCGTTCTGTCGCACTAACGCGCAGAATTCTGAATGAAAACTGTTTGTTCAACAGAACCTTAATCCGGTCGTCATCAATCAAGGGAAGACTGCGCAAAGCTTCGGCGTTCGTTAACTGAATCACGCGGGCTTCTTACCTTCGAGGCTATTCACTGGCTTTCTGTTGCCTCAAAAGTCCGCGCAATTTCATCCGCGCTTTGTGTAATTGCGACTTCGAAGTGCCAACCGAACACCCCAACATCTTCGCAATCTCTTCGTGTTCGTGCCCTTCAATATCGTGAAGGGTAAACACCGTCCGGTAACCGGGCGGCAATTGAGCGATGGCCTTGTCGAGCGCGATTCGGTCGACAACGGGCATCGAGTTCGGGTTTTCCGTGCCTTTTACAATCTGGATGGGCGTTTCGCCATCCTCGGTCGTCTGCTCCATGCGCACGCCGCGTTTGCGGAAGTGCATCAGCACCTGATTGACCGTGAGCCGGTGGAGCCAGGTCGTAAAAGCGGATTCCCCGCGGAAACTACCGATTTTTCTAAAGAGCTGTATGAAGACCTCCTGTGCGAGGTCTTCAGCCTCCGAGACGTTTCCGGTCATGCGCAGGCAGAGCGAGTAAACGCGACGATTGTGGCGCTGATAAAGCTCCTCGAAAGCGCCCATGTCTTTCTGGGCAGCTTTCTGCGCCAGCTCGTAATCTGTCGTCGTTTGCGGTGTCTCGGTTTCGGCTGCGGTCACGTGTTCGCCTGCTCGGGGACAAGCAGAGAAGAATCTTACAACTTCCGCAGCTTGTAGGGCATTGGTGCTCACGCTTCCGCCGGTTCAAGGGAGCGGCACTTCAATCCTCGGCAAACCCGGTGGGGATGCGGAGCGAGGCCAGCGCGCTCAACGCGGGCTGTGATGCGGCGCTTCCCGCACGTCGTTGCCTTCCCGATCCGTAAAATTACTGATCTTCGCCGGCGGAATCAACAGTTTTCGCGCCGGCTGGCGCGGGAAGGATACGAGCAGACGTGTGCCGATGACAAGCATCGAGTAGCAGATTATTACAAGCTACCAGGACTATTAAACCAAAAAGCTTGCTATCCCTTTACAGCACCATTCTTTTTGAGACTAAATTGCAACAGCGTACCG